>CAZHFJ010000010.1:0-2397 GCA_964531145.1 uncultured Candidatus Saccharibacteria bacterium
GATTTCCGGCACGGCCGGATACCAATACAAGCGCGGCTCAACCGGCACGGTTCAGGATTTGGGAAATGTTTTAACAACGCAAACCAGCGCTTATCAGGAAGGCGACAATGTATTTTATCTTAGAACCGTTGACAACGCTGGCAATACCAGCGTCTGGCAAACCGCGGTTTACTGCTCAACCGGAATTGTCCATATTGCTGACGGGCCGAACGTTATTGCCGGGCCATCATCTATCGCCGTTACTTGGGTTTCAGATAAACAAACAACCGGCTATGTTCAAGTCTACGAAGGCAATTCTTATGTTTCAGAGCAGGGCCATACGAGTTATTCGATGTCGCATGCTGTTACCGTGGTTGGATTGAAGTCAGAACGCGCCTATCGCTATAAGCTGGTCTGGACCGATTCTTCCGGCAATTTGGGCGAGAGTTCGTGGTACAACACAACCACAGCAGAAAAGCCGCAGATAATTAATTTGAGATCAGAAATAATTTCCCCAAGTCAAGTATTAATTATTTGGGGGAATAATTATTCAGCTACTTCTAAGATAGAATATGGAATCGGTAATTATGACACAGTTGTCACAATTTCCGGCGAAGCGACAAATTCTACTAAATATCTATCAGGTTTAGCCGGCGGCAGTGATTATCGTTTACGCGTTTCTGCCGACACTTCTGATGGCACTGAATTTTCCGCTGGCATCACTTTTTCCACCCCGCCGCTACCCGCTATCTCCTCCCTGCGTTTTGAGCCGGTAGCCGAGTCAGCCCAACCAGCAGTCAATGCCTCATGGACTACCAATGTTGAAACAACCTCAACCATCTACTATGGCGCTAAAGGTGAAGGCAGAAGAGAGATATCCCAATCAGACAAGGTCAAAGAGCATAAGATCAAACTGGAGAATCTTTCCGACAACACCACCTATGAGGCCTATGTTTTAGGCATTGATAACTATGGCAATATCGCCAAATCAGACATTAACTCCTTTATTACCTCCCTTGATACCCGACCGCCAAAGATAGAGAATATTATTGTTGAAACTTCTAATGTCGGCCTAAACAGAGAAGATACGGCCCAAGCTGTTGTCTCTTACCAGACAGATGAACCGGCCAAATGCACTGTTGAATACGCCAGAGGCATCTCCGGTGATTCCTATGATAATAAAACCGCTGATGAAGAAGCTTTAATCACTGGTCATATCAATGTTATCTCTGATCTGGTTCCCAGAACTCCTTATCACTTAAGAGTTATCTGTCTTGATAAATCCAACAACCGCAGTCAAAGCTCCGGTCAAACCATCACTTCCGGTGAAGTCCAGGAATCTATTTTTAACATCATCTTAAAAACCTTGAACAGCTTGTTCGGTTGGTTGAAAATACTGTAAATTAGACAATTAGACAATTAGGCAATTCCAATCTGCGTATTAGATAGTGAAATAATCTTACTTTTAGATTAAACTTTAGTTTGTTGCTACAATAAAAATGTAACCAAATACGGGGAGATAAATGGAGGGGAAAGAAGAAGCCAAAAGCCAACATCATCACGAGGTAGTGATTGATGTTGAAGAGGTAAAGAAAAACTTTGTTCTTGGCAGCAGGGTAATTCAAGCTCTTAAAGATGTCACTCTGCAAGTCAGGTCAACTGATTTTTTAGTTATTTTTGGTCCCTCGGGCTGTGGCAAATCAACGCTTTTAAATATTATTCTTGGGTTGGATAAGCCGACAAAAGGCACGGTTAAGGTCAGGGACACAAATATATACAACTTAGATGAAGATCAAAGAGCGGCTTTTCGAGCAAAGAAGATGGGAATGGTTCATCAGATGCCTTATTGGATAAAGTCGCTAAATGCAATTGAAAATGTCGCACTGCCTTTAATTATTGAGGGCGGAAAAGAAAAGAATGCGATGCGGGAGGCGAGGAAAACAATGCAGGAATTGGGGATTATTGAGCTGTCTAGACAGATCCCGACACAGCTCTCCGGCGGTGAGCAGCAAAAGGTTGGGCTAGCTCGGGCATTAGTCTCTGATCCTTGGATTCTACTAGCAGATGAGCCAACTGGTAATCTTGACAGCAAATCAGGGGATGAAATCATGAGTTTATTTAAATTTTTGAACCAGAAGCATAAACGAACAATCATTTTAGTTACCCATAACGAGGAATATTGGGATAACGGCACGCGCCGAATTGAAATGAAAGACGGGGAGATTATTAGAGACACCAATCATAATTCAAATCTCAAAATGCAAATCTCAAAATGATAATTCAAAATGCAAAATGATAATTCAAAATTTATTAATTACAAGATATCATTATGAAGTTTGAGGTTTGAAATTTGAGGTAGAATTTAATTCAAATCTCAAAATGCAAATCTCAAAATGATAATTCAAAATGCAAAATGAT
>CAZHFJ010000010.1:2497-3579 GCA_964531145.1 uncultured Candidatus Saccharibacteria bacterium
AATTCAAAATTTAAAGAAGAGTTTAATCAAAGATTGATACAATTTTCACTTGACATCATCAAAATATGCTCAGATTTGCGAAAGAATAGAGATTATTGGGTGATTGCAGACCAACTTCTTGATAGTGGCACTTCCATGGGTGCAAATGTTTTCGAAGCTAGGTCATCTAGCTCAAAAAGAGATTACATTAAATTTTTCGAGATTTCCCTCAAGAGTGCCAACGAAACAATTTATTGGTTAATCATTGTTGCGGTTAGTGTCGAAGAATTTAAAAACCGAGCTGATAAGTTGAAAAGGGAGGCAGAGGAAATTGCACGAATAATCGCTTCTGGGATTATCACAATGAAAGGCAAGAGAAATTATTAATTTTGAATTATCATTATGAGGTTTGAGATTTGCATTTTGAGGTAATATTATGGATAAAAAATTCTTATTAAAATTAGCCTACAAGAATTTAATGACCCATCAGTTGAGGACGATTTTGACCTTAGTCGGCGTAATTATCGGTGTTTCAGCTGTAGTTTTTCTCGTCGCATTCGGTTCAGGCATCGAACGATTGGTAACACAACAAATTACCGGCTCTGATGCATTCCAGCTCATAGATGTCGGAACTGGCAGTTCTCAGATTGTCAAGCTTGATGACTCTATGATAGAAAAAATCAAAGATTTTTCCGGTGTAAAAAGTACAGAAGTGACAATTAACATTGCTGCCAAAGCGAAAAAAGATAACAATACTATGGACACGGCTTTTTTCGGCACAACCGCAGCTTATCTTGACTGGTCAGGCAAGAAGATCAAAGCAGGCAAAAACCTTGAAAATATCACCGAGGTTGAGCAGGAGAAGAAAGTCGTAGTCAATACCGCCTATCTTGATTTTCTCGGCAAGGACAAATTAGAAAGTTATATCGGCCGCAAAGCCGTTTTCGATATCGTTGTACCAAAAGAATTTACCAAGAGCGGCGAGGCCAAGAATTACGAAAATCAAGAATTTAAAATTACGGGGGTAATTAAAGATGACTCTCCGCCGAGCGCTTATATCAATTATGCTAATTTTGCCCCTTATGACACCAATGCTTTTTCAC
>CAZHFJ010000010.1:3679-8005 GCA_964531145.1 uncultured Candidatus Saccharibacteria bacterium
AGCGCTTATATCAATTATGCTAATTTTGCCCCTTATGACACCAATGCTTTTTCACAGGCAAAAGTTCGAGTGACCGATCGAAGCAAAGTCGATATGATTAGAAAGCAAATTGAAGCATTGGGATTAAAAACTCAATATGTTGGTGATACTGTTTCTCAAGTCGAGCAAGTATTTGCCATTTTCAAGATCATTCTTGGCAGTTTTGGCATTATTGCACTTTTGGTTGCGCTTCTAGGTATGTTTAATACTTTGACTATTTCCTTGCTTGAGCGGATTAAAGAGGTGGCTTTGATGAAGATTCTTGGCATGAGCCGGCGCGACATCAGAGATTTATTTGTTGCTGAAGCACTGTCGCTCGGGTTGGTCGGAGGCATCTTAGGAATAATTTTGGGGATGATATTGGGTTTGATTGCTAACGGTATATTGAACTTCTTTGCTACTCGCGCTGGTGGCGAAAGCGTTTCGGTCTTTTATTACTCATTTACTTTCATTCTTGCTGTGATTATTGTTGCGGTACTCGTTGGCTTTGTTACCGGTATTTATCCAGCCCGTCGGGCAGCCAAAATCAATCCGTTGGATATTTTGCGCTACGAGTGATTGTGCTATAATCGGCCTATGTTAATCTCTTGTCGGGAGAGAAATTCATGGTTTTGATTATCGCTTTTGCTACCATTGTAAGTACCTTTCTTGGCGGAATGTTTGCAATTCGCTTTCGGGATAAACTTCATTTGATTTTGGGTTTTTCCGCCGGCGCGGTGATTGCCGTTGCTTTTTTTGATCTTCTGCCAGAATCATTGGAAATTTCCGGCAAGGATCCGGCGACTTTGGCAATTTATATCGCCGCCGGTTTTATCATTTACTTAATCTTGGACCGATTTTTCTCGCTCCACGGTCATGACGATGAGAAATGCCAGAATCCTTCCCACTCGGCAAAACTTGGTGCGACGGCGCTTTGTTTCCATTCATTTTTGGATGGTTTGGGTATTGGCTTGGCGTTTAAGGTTTCACCGGCAGTTGGCTGGATTGTTGCCGCTGCAGTTCTGACTCATGATTTTTCCGACGGCATCAATACTGTCGGGCTGATTTTGAAAGGCAAAGGAGACAAGAATAATCCGCTTCCGTGGTTGGTTGCCGATGCGTTGGCGCCGGCAGTTGGTGTCCTTGCGACTTTATTTTTCACCGTTTCCGAATCGACTCTCGGGGTAATTTTGGCAATCTTTTGCGGATTTTTCTTTTACATTGGCGCATCTGACCTGATTCCCGAAAGCCATCACGCCCATCCGACAATCTGGACAACAATAATGACAATATCGGGTATTTTGGTTCTCTATATTGCGATTCATCTCGCCAGCTAACGAATTGCGATCCGGCAAATTTCACTGCCGTTTTTATTTTATGCTTGTAATAATACAGGGTGGGGGTATAATGGGGAAAGAAGGGGGTATAGCTGTGGAAAAGTCTGACGACTTTTCCACAGAATGGCGAGTTTAAAATTAAAAATGCAAAATTATGGAAATCATAAAAATTCAAAACCGATTAAAGCGAATCGAGGGGCAAGTTCGCGGTGTTGAGGAAATGGTTTCAATTTTGCGTCCAACGGATGACATCATTATCCAGCTTTCAGCTATTCGCTCTGCTGTGGACTCGTTAATTATTAGCATTATCGAAGATGAAATTGACCAGGCCAACCGAGATCGACTCCTTGAGCTAAAAAGAACTCTCAAACGAATGATAAAAAGCTAAATTAGATTAATCCCTTACTTTATTACCATATGGTATTAAAATGAGGGATTATTCGTGTTTTTGCGCCGAGATTTTGCCCGGGAGTTGACAAAGCCGAAAATTCTTGATATAATGTTTATAATTGGCATTTTAACAATTGAAGGAAGGAGAGGAAATGCCTGATAAAGAAATGAACGCTCAAAAAATTGCTATAGATGAGGGTAGGGTCGAGCGAAGTCGAGACCTTACGCTCTGGGAAGCAATCACAATGAGCATCGTTGCGATCCTAGCGGTCGCAGTCGGAACAATTTATGGAACAATCCTCTTTTAAAAGATATGGAGGATGGTTCGATAGGACTCACCATGAGCAGAAAAATCTCTCGAGAAATCGAGAGATTTTTCGTTTAGGGATTGTTTTTTTGTTTATAGTTTGATATTTTATTTCTACAGATCGGGAAAGGGTGATTGCAGTGAATCAAGAAGGTATCCTTGTGATTGTCGTCAAGAAGCAAGAAGGTAAGGGTTTCAGGCAGATTACGGTTCTGGTGGCTCCGCCGGATGTGAATGGGCTGAGAGTGGTGGTCGAGAAAAACATCAGTACGCCTTCAGCAGCCTTTAGCCACTCTGACTTCGGATGCATTGCGATTGGGTTAACCGATGTAGTGGTCGGTCAACGTCTCATAATCCGACAGTTGACCGATGTCCAGGACACATTGGCGCTTGAAAGGGATCTGGGTGAAGTTGTGTCCATAGGGCAGTTTAGGTCGCCGGCTTAGCGCCGGTGCTAGGGATTGTCAAAAGCGGGTTCGCAAAGCAGCGGCCCGCTATTTTTTTTGCCAAAATTTTGCTAAGTTGTTTATATGAAGCAGGTTAAAAAAATTACTATCGCCGAATTGAAAAAAATGGCAAAGCGAATGTTCGGTAATCTAGTCAAAGGAGTTATTGATGTTGAAAAAGAAATTCTGGTTATTGACGCCGAAATGCATGCCGACGAGGAAAAGTTTTTGCTTGAAAATGGGTTGAAGCAGAAAAATCTCTGGGGGATAAATTTGTATCCGGAAAAATTTGGCAGTGATGATTTTGTCGAATTTGATTCGATGATAAATTTGCGGCTGTCGCAAAATAACCGATCACGCGGCGTCGATAATGAAAAAATTCGAGCAAAAATTATCAAAATTGTAAATTCAAAAATTGAAAAATGAATCTGATTCATCATAAAAATTTAACCGAGAAAAAATGGTTTTCGCTTTCACTTGCCGAGCAGATGGCTAATATTGGCAGTGAAGTCGAGCGAACGATTATTTGGAAAAGAAAAGGTGACAAAGAATATTCGCGTTTGGCTTTTGAGCGGGCGCTGGAGTTGGCTGATCTAACAAAATTGGATCCGAAAAATCGAGAGCGTCTGGGCGAACTCTGCCGAATGCGGGAAATTTTGGTTGATTGGTTTTTTGATAATCAATATCATTCAACGGATTATTCTTGGCAAAAGTATTTTTTGGCATTTAATTATCTCGCTAGAAAAAATGTTTATGAATAAACTAGGGTAATTTATTGTCGATCGACAATAAATTACCCTAGTTTAAGATCAAAAATTTGCGATTATAGATAAAAATCAAATAAAAATATTGAAAAAATTCTGAAAAAGTTCTGACGAAAAAATCGCCCTGAGTTTATCGAATGGGCGATTTTTTCGTTTATCAGAATTCAAAAGAGAATAAAATCTTGACATCAATCAACAACAACTATACAATATTTGTTGAATAGTTCGACAAGCTCACTATAAAAAGGAGAAAATTATGAAAGCAAAAACAATAAATATTTCATTGCCAGAAAGATTGCTGAGCAGCATTGATCGCAAAGCCAAAGAGGAATACAGAAGTCGATCGGAACTAATAAAGGAAGCGACTGTTTTTTACATTCAGACCAAAGATAATCGGGCGATCTTGCAAAATGATATTTCCGCCAAGGCGAAAAAAATGAGAATAAATTCCGAGGATGATGTTGAAAAAATGGTCGACTCTTTGAGGAAGTAGTGAAAGTTGTTCTTGACACTAATATTTATCTCTCCGGATTGATATTTTCTAACAGCAATCCAGCTTTAATTTTGGATTTCGCACGAAGGGGGAAATTTGAACTTTATTGCAGTGATTTCATTATCAGGGAGATTCGCCGAAACCTGATAATAAAGTTTGGTTATGATGAAATAATAGCTGAACAATTTATTGAGGAGATATTAAAAATTAGCAAAATTATCATAGTGCGGAGAAAAGTCGAGATTATAAAAGTCAGAAAAGATGATAATCGGATTTTGGAATGTGCGCTGGCAGCGAAAGCGGACTATCTGATAACCGGAGATAAAAAACATATTTTGCCGTTGGGAAAAATTGCCGTTACTAAAATTATTTCCGCGGCGGAGTTCATTGAAAAATTAAAATAATAATTTGAACAATCACAGTTGGGAGATTTTAGAATAAATGTGTAATTTGTTTCCAATTGGAAACAAATTGCCTGAATTTGAACTCATAAATTTGTGATTTTAGAAAAAATCGGATAAAAATCAAATAAAAATATTGAAAAAATTCTGAAAAAGTTCTGACGAAAAAA
>CAZHFJ010000010.1:8105-14190 GCA_964531145.1 uncultured Candidatus Saccharibacteria bacterium
AAAAGTTCTGACGAAAAAATCGCCCTGAGTTTATCGAATGGGCGATTTTTTCGTTGGCTTTACTTTTTATAATTAGTATATTCTAATTTTGAGAAGTCAAGCTCGATTTGACGAGCTTATTCTGGCATACGGAAGGAATGGTGTTTCGACATGAAGGCGCAGCCGCGCTGCATATTGCTGGCGGTGGATAACACACCCGATTTGGCATCCACTACCCACCTGGTTAGTGCTGTCACCAAGGGACCGGCCGGGCCATACTTAGCGGGGGTCAAGTTCAACGATGTTCTTGATGCCCTCTGGGGGCATCTAGCCGTGGCTGAAGCGATTTCTGTCCTGCCGGAAGGGGCTACTGTCTTTCTTGACCCGAAGCTGGCAGATATTGCAGATACGAACAGGAATCGCATTAGGCGGTACTTTGATGATGTTGTTGAGGCGCCGGTAGTTACGATCTCGATACACGCCAGCCCAAAGACGTTTGTCGGGATTCGTCAAGAATTTCCGGGCGTCCGTGTAGCGGTAATGGGTGTGCCGACAGACTGGACGGCGGAAGAGTGTATCGCCCGTTACGGTGAGCCGCCTGATGTTTTGATGCAGTGGTGGCTCGTTTCCCTTATCCAGCAGTACGAGGCACGTGAGAGTGTGTTCATTCCAGCAGAGCTGGCAATCGCCAGTTTCGATATGCTGGTCATGATGAGGGAGCTCTACCCACAGTTCAGTTGCATTACTCCTGGCATTCGTGACGAGTGGATGCTGAAGGGCGGCCAGGAGCGGACCACTTCAACGGCCGATGCGCTGCGAGGCGGCGCGAGCTATCTGGTGATGGGTACGCAACTGCTCAAGGGTAATCCAGATGCTGGCATCAGCGCCGAGGAGAGCCAAAGGCGAACGGCCGAACAGGTCAAAGAGGCCCTGGGGCTGTAGCTCCAAGGGTCTCATCAGTCCAACTCTCCCAATGCGGAGGGAGGAGGAAAGAAATGAGCATACTCTGTATCAAGGATCCGGCTGATCTTGATCGCCTGTTGTTGGAGGATACCAAGATCGGCCAGCCGGAGTTCGAGCACATCATGCGACTTCTCGGGTTGATGTGGCTTTACGAGGGAAGTCCATCGCCCAGTCGGCCGCATGCGTTGCTTGTCTCTGGCAAACACTCGAACGGCTACCTTGATGTTGGCTCGTTGGTCAAGGGACATGAGAAGGTGCGGCGGATTCTGGCGAAGAGCATCTCGGATGAGATTAGGCGAGTGATGATGGCTCCTATTGCTGGAGTGTTTGGCGCCGACACCTCGTCCACAGCCCTTGCCGGTGATGTGGCACAGATGTTGGGCGCCCGTCATCTCGTCTTGAGAAAGGAAGGCGACCAGCAGATCTGGGTGCCTGATCAGGAAAACCTCGTAACCGGTCAACGTGTCGTCCAAGTCGAGGAGCTGATGACGACTGCCTCCTCGGCGGAGAAAGCGGTAAATGCGATTGTTGCTGGCAATCCTGGTTGGGATCCTTCCTTCTTCCCGATCGTCTGGACGATCGTAGATCGCCACGATCCAAGGGAACCGGAACTCTGGGCCCAGGGGAGGAAGGTCTACTCTCTCTTCCGCTACGAGATCAGCAACTTTGAGCCAGACGACTGCCCTTACTGCGCCGGTGGCTCGGAGGCCCTCAAGCCGAAAGAGAACCGTGAGATCTTCTTCCCGGGATGCTAATTCCGGGCCAAACAGAAAGTACAAAAGCGGGTCTGCACCAGCGGCCCGCTATTTTTTTTGCCGAGGATTTCAGTTATAATAAAATCAACGGAAGAGATCCTTCGACTCTGCTCAGGATGACAAATAAAATTAGTCAGGAGAGCCCCATGGTCAAAGGGAGTGATTTGAAAGTTGATAGGGAAAAATGCATCGGTTGCGGCACTTGCGTTGCCAGCTACGGAATACTTTTTAAACTTAATTCTGATGGTAAATCAGTGCCGATCAAAACTGGTATTTGCAAAGAATGCGAAATAAATAAAGTCATAAACGTTTGCCCACAAGGAGCGATCAAAAAAGCCGGGGCAAAGAAAAAATAAAAAATGGCGATGGAGGGGACAAGTAATTTATTTCTCCTGTTCTTCAGCTGGTGGTATCACTATCTGCCGCGCCGGCTGTATTTGGCGTTCAAAGCCCTAGTGATAACCCTGTTTGATCTTTTTTCCGTCAAGCTGACCTTTAAAACATTATTCGCCCCCTGGAAACGTGACGTCTTGAGCTACGAAGGACTAGCTATTCAGCAGAAATTCCAGGTGCTTATGATGAACCTGGCCTCAAGGTTTATCGGTTTTATAGTTAAGACTTTTGTCTTTGCCACTTTTGTTGTTGCCTTTGCAGCCACAATAGTAATCTTTTTCTGCGCGTTTATCCTTTGGCTGGCTTTCCCAATAGTCGTAGTTGCTTTATTGATTTTAGGCGTCGTTAACGTCTTACAAATATATAGTTAATTTTCATGAATTACAAAATTGCAACGCTCGCTCTTACCAAATTTCTAGGTGCTTTTTTCTCGCTTCCGCCTTCGGCGAAGCGGAAAGCGCTTGCCCGCCATAGGCGGATCGAAATTAGGCGAGAGCTCGCTATTTCGTAATTCAAAGTAATATGAACACTCGGATAAAAATTGACTTTAGAGGAACGAGGATTGAAAAACTAGTCGGGGTCCACAGATTTTTTAGTAGTTTCTGCGGAAAATTTCTCTCCCTCACCTGCTGGATATTCGGCCTTGCCTCGCTTTCCATTTGGATCTCCTGGATTCTAAATTCCTCAAATATTGATCAGACTTTTGGCTTTGATCAGATCTTTCTTGCACTCTTCATAATTTTTCTCGCGCTGCGCAGCTTTTTGCGTTATTTTGTTAAGAATCCGGAGATTCTGCCGCCAGAAAGGGTTAAAGAAGTTGCCAAAGAGGGAAAGGAAATTAATATTACCACTTCTTTCTCCGTAGCTTTGGCAGAAGCCTTGATGAGAGTAGGAAGCGATCTAGAGGAAGTCAACTCGACTGAGGTCTTGAAGGAGCTCTCTAAATCAGAAGAAAGTAATTTTATTTTTGCCAGAATCGGGCTGGACAGATCTGATTTTCAGAGCAACCTAGAGAAAGCCAAATCGCTCGCTGGTGTCCGGTTTATAAATATTATTGAGAGGGCCCTAGATACTGCTATTTTAGAAAATCACGATCAAATCGAAGTTGGCGACATGCTAGTAGCTCTCTGTGAGGCTGACCCGAATTTTTCCGCCATTCTGTCAAAACTCGATATGACTTCAGAGGATTTAGCTAATATTGTTTATTGGCAAACTTCCGTTGAGAAGAAGATCGAAAGGCGACATACTTTTCTTGATCCAAGCAATCTCCATCTCACCGGTGGAATTGGCAAAGATTGGGCTTTTGGCTACACTCCTGATCTAAATCACTATTCGATTAATCTGACAGAAGCGGTGGAGCGGCAGGGTTTAGGCTTAGAGCTTATTGGCCATGATAAAGAAATCGGACTTTTAGAGGAGGCGCTTAATCGAACTGTCGGGGCGAATGCAATTTTGGTCGGGGAACCAGGAGTTGGCAAAAAGACCGCAGTTCTTGGTTTTACTAAGCGAGTGGATGAAGGGCAAACTCTGCCAAACTTAGCTCACAGGCACATTGTCGAGCTTAACACGGATCTTTTGATCTCCGGACTTACTGGCCCGGGTGAATTCACCCAGCGCATCACTTCGGTATTTTCCCAAGCTGCCAATGCTGGCAACGTGGTAATTTTCATTGATGGAATTGAAAAAATCTTATCCTCTGGCGAAGCCGGGCAGATTGACGCCACTTCTGTGCTTATTCCTTATCTTTCCTATCCGGAGATAAATTTTATCGGCACCACCAACATTTCTGATTACAATAATCTTATCGCGCCAAATTCTGCGCTCATGCAGCGATTTGAAAAAATTGAAGTCAATGAGCCCTCTCAAGAGGAGATGGTGAGAATCCTAGAAGATGTTGCTCCGAGAATAGAATATCATTATAGGGTGCTCGTGACCTACTTGGCGATCAAAGAGGTAGTGAAGTTGGCAAAGAAATTTGTCCTCGACCAACCCAATCCCGAGAAATCCATTTCGCTTCTTGAGGGCGCGGCCAATTCCTTGAATAAGAGTCAGAGCAAACTGGTTGATGTTGAAGTGATTGATAACTATGTTAGCTCAAAGACTAATATTCCGGTCAAAGAAGCTTCTGGCCATGAGCGCGAAGTCCTAGTTAACCTTGAGACCGAGTTACACAAACGAGTGGTCAACCAAGTCCAGGCGGTTAATGCTGTTGCTGGGGCACTACGACGCTCTAGAGCTGGTGTTTCCGAGAGCAAGAAGCCAATTGGCAGTTTTCTCTTTCTTGGGCCAACTGGGGTTGGAAAAACTGAGACGGCTAAAGCACTGGCAGCAACCTATTTTGGCTCCGAAGAGGCGATGATTCGTTTTGATATGAGTGAATATCAGAATAAAGAAGATACATATCGTTTAATTGGGTCACCGGCTGGCTACAGTGAGAAAATTGAAGGCGAGCTGACATCCCGCGTTAGAAATAAACCATTTTCACTTTTGCTTTTTGATGAAGTTGAAAAAGCCAGTCCGGATATTCTCAATTTATTCTTGCAGATTTTAGACGAGGGTTTTATCACCAGTTCGGCCGGCAGAAAGGTCTATTTCAAGAATGCAATTATAATCGCCACTTCCAATGCCGGCGCCAATTTAATTCGGCAATTGGTTGAAAAAAATACCCCTTACGAGCAAGCGCAGAAGCAGGTTGTTGACTATGTTCAAAATCAGGGAATTTTTAAGCCGGAATTTCTGAACCGTTTTTCATCAGTGGTTTATTATTCGCCGCTGACTCGCGAGCAGATAAAAGAGGTAGCGAAAATTATGATTCGAAATCTGGCTCGTGATATATACCAGACCAAGGGCATCGCCTTAAAAATCGAGATGAAAGCACTTGAAAAACTAGCCGAGTTGGGTTATGATCCGGAGATGGGCGCACGACCGATGGAGCGGGTAATTGCGCAGCAGGTGGAAAATTTCCTCGCCGAGAAGATTTTGCGCGGCGAGGCTCCTAAAGGCCAAGAAGTGATTTTCAGACTGGCGGATATAAAATAAAAACGCAGTCAGTGGAGTTTGTTTTTGAAAGCCGGCGCCTGACTTTACCTCTAGAATTTTAGATGTTGGATTACTATACAAGTAAATATGCTTAGTTTATTAAATAGGCAAAGGCAGGGCTGGTGTGGGTGGCTGAGATAAAAACAAACTCCACTGACTGCAATAGATGAGAAAAATTATCAAAAAATCACTAGTTATTATTCTAGAAGTACTGGCGATTGCCAGCATTTTTTTTATTGTCTACTACATCCAGAGAAAAATAGAGAGTGAAAATCATGCAGATATTCCCGCAGTAACCATCTCTGAGACTAATATTACAAAAGATAATGAATCCGAGAATCAGGCGCCGGTAGCTCCAGCAAACCAACCTCCGGAGGAAAAATTGCCGTCAAAGTTTTTGCTATCCGTGCCATTTCAACCCCAAGCGCCTCACGGGGATTGGTCAGAGCCTTATGAAAATGGTTGTGAAGAGGCAGCTATCGTGATTGTCAAGTATTATCTTGAGGATAAATCGCTTTCAAAAGAAGCGATGAAAAAGGAAATTGATGATTCAGTTGCCTGGCAGATCGGCAGTTGGGGAGGACATGATGATCTCTCTGCTGATACGACATTGAAGTTGGCTTATGATTATTTTGGTTATTCCGGGAAAGTGGTCAGAAATTATTCCCTGGAAGATCTGAAAAAAATTATTCATTCCGGTAAACCGATAATCGCACCGACCGCCGGTCGTCGTCTTGGCAATCCGAATTTTCGCGGCGCCGGCCCGGAGTATCACATGATTGTGATTATTGGCTGGGATGATGAAAAAGGGATTTTTATCACCAATGATCCGGGCACGAGAAAAGGCAAAAGTTATATCTATAAATATCAAACCGTTCTCTCGGCCGTCTCCGGCCCCAAGGAGAATATGGAAAAAGCAGTGGTAGTGCTAGAGAAATGACGAAACCAGAATGACT
>CAZHFJ010000011.1:0-6226 GCA_964531145.1 uncultured Candidatus Saccharibacteria bacterium
TCGCCGCCTGCGGCGGCGAGGAATTCCCCCCGCGAAAATTCGGAAAGACGGCGAAGCCGCACCGCTTAAAACCGCAAAAGAACCCGGAGAAAAACATCGGTTCGAACCACATTTTAATTTTGGGGGAAGAAAGATTTTTAATCATATGGACTTTAAGCATATTTTAAGCACGCAACAATTTTTGAATAAAAAAGTACTTGTAGATATTTTCAGAAGAGCAGATAAATTTGAAAAAGCAGACCGCCAAGGTAAAATTCCGAAACTCTTGCAGAATAAAATTCTCTCCTGTGTTTTCTACGAACCGAGTACTCGTACTCGGTTTTCTTTCGAATCCGCTATGCTCAAGCTGGGCGGTCAAGTAATTTCTACCGAAAGCGCAGGACATTTTTCTTCGGCTATCAAAGGGGAAACACTGGAAGATAGTATAAAGATTATTTCTGGATACTCCGACATGATTGTCCTGCGCCACAACGAACATGGAGCTGCCGAACGGGCTACAAAAGTTTCTCCCGTTCCAATTATCAACGCAGGAGATGGCGATGGCGAACATCCTACCCAAGCACTCCTTGATTTGTACACTATTCAAAAAGAACTTGGCAGTATTGATAATCTGAAAATCGGTATGGTTGGCGATCTGCTCTATGGCAGAACAATTCACTCGCTCATTTATCTTCTTTCGATTAGTCATAATGTCGAAATATTTTTAGTTGCACCACAAGAGTTGAAATTGCCAGCAAAATATAAATCTTTCTTGAATTCGCGAAAAATAAAATTTTCTGAATCTGACAACTTGGAAAGTATACTTCCAAAAATTGATGTCTTGTATATGACGCGAATTCAGAAAGAACGGTTTTCTTCTGCGCGACTTTATGAGCGAGTGAAAAATTCATTTGTTTTGAATAAAAAACTGCTTGATAAACTCAACAAGCGTGCTGTTATTATGCATCCATTACCGAGAGTCAACGAAATTAGCCGAGAAGTTGATGACGACAAGCGCGCTGCATATTTTCGACAAGCTCGAAATGGATTGTATATTCGCATGGCGCTATTGAATCTTTTGTTTTAGAATAAAAGAATATGCCGCCAAAGAAAAACTTGAAATTGTCAGCGGTGCGGCTTCGCCGTCTTTCCGAATTTTCGCGGGGGGAATTCCTCGCCGCCGAAGGCGGCGAAATGCGTTCGGACTATTTTAAGAATAGAGCACCAAGATTGGAGGTTCGCTTGCCCCTAACGAAGTCCCGAAGTTGCTTCGGAACGAAGTGGGAACTCCGACCTCGGGCACCATTCGGTTTCGCTTCCGCCAGAGGCGGACAGGCATGGCAGGCCAAATTGTTATATAATAAAAATATGGACGATAATAAACTAGCCAGCAATGATTCGGATGAGTTTAATGATGAGTATTTTGAAGAGTTAGAGGAGAAATTGCTGGAAGATGCCGATAAGACGGATAAAAAAGAAATGCCGGTTTCCGGCAAAAGCGTTTTTGAAATTGAGCGGCTAAAACGGAAAAAATTAGAGGAAGAGCAAGATAAATAGCAGATAATGAATCCATGGCAGGGGACAACTGAAACGATACTGAAAACCCTTGAAACCGGTAGTGCCGGCCTAAAAAACTTTGAAGCCGAAAAACGGCTTTTTAAATATGGTCTGAATTCAATTAAGCGCCGGGCGCCAATTCCAATTATCACGATTTTTTTCGACCAATTGGTTGATCTTCTGGTCCTTCTGTTGATAATCGCCGGTGTTTTGTCTTTTATTCTCGGCGACAGTCGAAGCGGCACAATCATTATGATTATTGTCCTGATCAACACTATCATCGGTTTTTCCCAGGAGTATAAAGCGGAAAAAGTCATCCGGGCGCTGGCGAAACTTTTGCCGCAAATGGTCCGCGTCCGCCGAGATGGCAGGGAGAAATTGATCAAAAGCAGTCATTTATTTCCCGGTGATATCGTTATACTCGGCCAGGGCGATAAAGTCCCGGCCGATATCCGGCTTTTAGAGGCCTATGATCTCTTGGCTAATGAACAAGCGCTGACCGGCGAATCAGCTGCGGTCAGAAAAGAGGTAAAGGAAATTAAAGATGCCTCGCCCATCCCAAGCCAAATTTTCAATATGCTTTTTATGGGTACGATTGTTGCCAGAGGCGAGGCCTCCGGTGTTGTTGTTGCTACCGGTCTTAAGACCGAATTCGGCAAAATCGCCGAAAAATCGGTGGCGATTCGAAAAACCCTTTCGCCCCTGCAGGAAAAGATCGGAAAAATGGCAAAACGGGTGGCGATTATCGCTGCTTTTGTTGTTATCGGATTGGTGATTTATAAATATTTTACCGACCGGAATTTTATCTCGGCCTTAACTTTTTCCATTGCGGTGGCAGCGGCACTGGTGCCTGAAGGCCTGCCGGCAACGATCTCGGTTGCTCTATCTTTAGGTGCGCGAAATTTGGCCAAGCGCCGAGCATTGGTGCGGAATTTGGTCTCGGTTGAGACCCTGGGTTCGGTGACAGTTATTTGCAGCGACAAAACCGGCACTCTGACCACCGGTGAGATGAAGGTCAAAGAACTTTGGCAAAATCCCGAGAGTAAATTAAGCGCTGACGAATTGGAAAAAGCGATCCAAAACACTTTGGTTCTCTGTAATGACGCCGAAATTATCAGCGAAAATTCGCCGGATAATCCGACGGAAATCGCTCTTTTGCGCTTTGCCAAAGATAGCGGGGCGGCGACTGAAAAAATCAGAAAAAGCGGCCGAAAAATTGCTGAAATTCCCTTTGAGGCCGAAAAGCGCTATATGAGAGTAACATATCAAATCGGCGGCAAAAAAATTAATTATCTGAAAGGCGCGCCGGAGGTAATTATCGAACTAACCAAAATAGAGGGCAAAGAAAAAAAGCAAATCGAGGAAAAATTTTCGGCCTTTGCCGATGAGGGTTTTCGGGTCTTGGCGCTGGCGGCCGACGGCCAATTTCTCGCTCTGGTGGCGATTTTCGATCCGCCGCGCGAAGGAATCAAAGAGGCGATTGACGATTGCCAAGCCGGCAATATTCGGCTGATTATGCTTACCGGCGATAATCCACTAACCGCCCTTTCAATCGCTAAGATGGTCGGCATTGCTGATGACGATAAAGTTGAAGTTATTGATGGTAAACAAATTGATCAATTGTCAGATGTCCAGCTTCGCGGCCATTTGCAACGGGAGCCGATCTTTGCCCGAATATTGCCGGAGCATAAATTTCGCATCGTTGATAATTTAATGAAAATGGGCGAGATCGTTGCCGTTACCGGCGATGGTGTCAACGACGCGCCGGCGCTGAAGCGCGCCGATATCGGCATTGCTATGGGCGAAAAAGGCACTGATGTTTCTCGCGAAGCGGCGGATTTGGTGCTTTTGGATGATAATTTTGCCACCATCGTTCACGCCATCAAAGAGGGCCGGGCGATCTTTGACAACATCAAAAAATTTTTATTTTATATTTTCTCTTCGAATTTCGGTGAACTTTTAACCGTTGTCATCGGGATGATTTTCGGCTTGCCTTTGCCGATCAGCGCAATCCAGATTCTTTGCGTTGATGTCGGCACTGATGTTTTGCCCTCAATGGCCTTGATTTTTGAGCCGCAGGAGCGAGAGATAATGAAAACCAAACCGCGCTCAAAAGATGTTCAGCTTCTAACCGGCAAGTCGTTTTTACATCTTTCGGCGATCGGTTTGATTATGGGCGGCGGAGCGGTTTTAAATTTCACCTACATCATGCGGCTTTCCGGCAATTATCAAGCGGCGACAACCGCTTCGCTTTTGACTTTGGTTATCGTTCAGGTGTTTAATGTTTTTCTTTCGCGCTGTCCGAATGTTTCGATTTTTCGATATCGTTTTTGGCGAAATCACTATTTAATTGCAGCCGAGGTTTTTTCGCTGGCATTAATTTTGGCGATGATTTATCTGCCGTCTATGGATCGCTATCTGCAAACTGCTATTTTGCCTTCAACTCTTTGGCTGCGGGCACTGATGTTTGGAGTAATTTTGCTGGTTCTTGAAGAGATCTATAAATATGTCAGAAAGAACTATAAATAGGGATAAAAAACTTATTGCCATTATTGGGCCGACGGCCAGTGGGAAGAGCGATTGGGGAGTTGAAATTGCCAAAAAATGTAATGGTGAAATTGTTTCAGCGGACTCGCGGCAAGTTTATCGCGGACTCGATATCGGAACGGGCAAAGAAGGCGCTCCAAGCGCTCCTAACGAAAGTACAAAAATTACAAAAGTACAAAAGTACAAAATTACAAATAAACAACAATTTAACAATTTAACAATTGAGCAATTGAGATCCAACATTCGTTGGATTGATGGAGTGCCGCAGTGGTTGATTGATATTATCGAGCCGGGAACTAAGTTCACGATGTTCGACTGGCTGGCGGCGGCGCGCAAAGTGATCGATGATATTTTTGCCCGTGGTAAAATTCCAATCATCGTCGGAGGAACAGGGCTATACACCCAAGCATTAATTGAAGGGTTCATGCTTGGGAAATCCGAAATCCGAAATCCAAATGTCGAAAAATACAGCAGAGGAGAATTGGAAAACAAAACATTAAAACAATTGCAAAAAATCTTTTCTGGGTTAGAAATTAGAAATTGGAAATTAGAAATTGATTTAAACAATCCCCATCGCTTAATTAGAGCGATTGAGCGGGCGCAAGCCGGAGAAGTGGTCGCAAAAAAGAAACCTGATTTTGAGGTTTTGCAGATTGCGATTGATCTGCCGCGCGAAGTCCTTTATCGGCGGATAGATCAGCGAGTTGATGACTGGTTTCACGAGGGATTTGTCACGGAAGTTGGCGGATTATTAGATCGCGGCGTTGATCCAAAGTGGCTGGAGAAAATTGGATTGGAGTATAGAATTTTGACACAATATTTAATTCAAAATGTAAAATGCAAAGATCAAAATGACAATTCAAAATGTAAAAATGTCATTGCGAGGAGCGAAGCGACGAAGCAATCTGGCAATGAAACAATGGGACAATGTAGTAATGAATTTCTTGCGATGAAGCGAGAAATGAAGTTTGCTATTCATGCCTATGCCCGGCGCCAGCTAACCTGGTTCCGGCGTTTTCCGGAAATTATCTGGTGTAAAGATCTAAAATCAGCAGAAAAAGAAATCGAGAAATTTTTGCGATAAAATTATTTAAGATCAGCAATTACTACCAATCTTTGATCTAGAGCTCCGGGCGGCCAACAAGTGATTAAGGTTAATTGCTTATCATTAGTTGGCCCGACTATTTCCACATCAGTCGGATCGAACAATTTATTTTCTCTAACTATATAAGTTAATTCGCCGTCTTTTTTTAAGATTTTAATTTCGTCGCCGGTCTTAAGTTGATCCAAAGTCGAGAATATTTTCTTATATTGGCCGGGATCATCTTTATAATAACTTGAATGGCCAAAGATAACCGTATTGCCTTCGCCTGGAAGGGCAGTGCCTTCCATCTGGGCAACTCCGCTTTGTAAGGCAGCGAAGTATTCATCTTTGTCAGCGCCGCTGACATTAAGCACTATCGGGACAGAAATACCAAGTTTTTTAATTGAAAGAGTCCACTCTGAAGGTTTTTTGATTTGATCGTCCAAATTAGCCCTTGTTTTGTTTGCAGCATTATCAGGCAATTTGTGGAAAACTGCATAACTACTGATTACCAATAAAGCAACCAGGACAGCTAGGACAATTTTAAAATGTTTTCTCTTGAGACGCTTTCCGAATGTAAAGTAAACTTTTTTTACTATTGATAAAAACACTGGAACAATTTTCATTACTTTATCCACCCTCCGCTCCGGTCTCAGGCAGTATCTTCAAAGTCAACAGATAGATCGAAGCAGAAACAGCCGGGGCTTCCACTCCCGATGAATCACGAAATTGAAGATAGACAGTTTTCACGCCGTCGCCTGGATCTAGCTGCCAGTTTTTTGAAGTCGAATATGGCTCCCAACTTGAAGCGGCAAAATCAGGATTGTTTGAGATTCGCATTTCGCTGGCTTCCAGAGCAGATAGTGACAGTTGAACTTGCACTGATAAAGTAGTTGAAGCCCCATCATTTATAGTTACCGAGGCGGCGGCCGGAAAAAGATTAAAGACCGAAACTCGACTGTTATTGTACTCGGGGATAAAAATTTGGTCAAAACCATTGAAAACAGGTTTAAAAGGCCAGGAGAGAGAGGTCGAGTCGGGGTATAAATTGCCTCTGTT
>CAZHFJ010000011.1:6326-7780 GCA_964531145.1 uncultured Candidatus Saccharibacteria bacterium
GCTGAGCCGTGAGTAAAATCGGCCTGGCCGATGACTAAATCAGCGCTGTCACTGCCATCGCCTTTGAGCGGAGCCGGAAAGCGAATTATTCGATTGTTGGTTGCGTCAGAGACCCAAAGACTGCCGTCTGAATCAAAAGTCAATCCCGCAGGGTTATATAAAGTATTAGCTCCGACGCTGCCGCTGCGATTAGCTGTATTATGGACGAAATCAGCTTGGCCGAAAACCATATCGGCATTGTCGCTGCCGTCGCCAGCTATCGGAGCCGGAAAACGGATGACCCGGTGATTGCCAGTATCGGCGACCCATAAATTATCGTTTTGGTCAAGAGCAATTTCTTCGCCGTAGCAGGCGACGCTATTTGCCCCGAGCGGCCGTTTTTTATCCTGGCCGGTGGTAAAATCAGGCGCGCCGACGACTTTATCGGCGACATCGCTGCCATCGCCTTTAATCGGCGCCGGAAAACGCATTATGCGGCAATTCTTCTCGCTGCCAACCCAAAGGTTACCCTGGCTGTCAAGAGCCAACGCCCTCGGTTCATAAAAATTGTTATTGGCCGCGGCATTAACATTGGTGTTGCGATTAAGCGCGGCGTGATAAAGATCCGGTTGACCGACTACGCCATTGGCTCGGTTTGTAGTTAAGTGATTGTTCTGATCAAGATTAAAAATCATTACTCGCGAACTGTTAAAATGGACGGTATAAAGTTTATGATTTTTTCTATCTATTGCGGCATTTCTGACGCCGTCGAGCGAGTATGGACTAGTGCCAAGCCAACCACCGTCGTCTAAAAATGTATCTGTTCCGTTTGAAGTCATCCCCAAAGCATAATTGGCGCTCATTCCTGTGCCGTTGCCGACCAAAGGATAATCGTAACGAGTAATACGCGCTTCGTTGTCACTGGCTACGAGTAAATAACTTTCGTCAGGGCTTAGGGCTATCTGATTGGGAAATGAAAAGCCATTTGCCCTTACAACTCCATCACCGGCGCAGCGATTCGATCTGGGAATCGGCAAGATCGAAGTCGGACAGGGATTATCAAAAGTCGGTTGGCCAAGAGTGGCATTGGCGACATCATCAGCGCCGTTGCCGACAGGATTAGAGTAGCGAATAATCCGGTGATTGGTATAATCAGAGATCAATAGATTATTATTATGGTCAAAGACAAATGCCACCGGCTGTTCCATTTGACTGGAAGAGAAACCGTTTGCGTGGCTGGTAAAGTTTGACTGACCGATAATCCAGTCAGCATTATCGCTGCCATTGCCGACAATCGGCGCGGTAAAACGAATTATTCTGATATTGTTTCTGTCGGTAATATACAAATTATTATCTTTAATTAATATCTGCGCCGGTTTTGATAAAGAGTTAGCGGCCGTGCCATCAACGCCGCCGCCGCGGTTGACTGAGCCAGAGGTAAAATTTGCTTGACCAACGACTTTATCAGCCGCATC
>CAZHFJ010000011.1:7880-13469 GCA_964531145.1 uncultured Candidatus Saccharibacteria bacterium
ATCCCGCCAAACTTTAAAGTATTATTGGCGACCGAGCCGCCGCGATTAGCG
Organism: uncultured Candidatus Saccharibacteria bacterium; assembly: GCA_964531145.1. Taxonomy (GTDB): domain Bacteria; phylum Patescibacteriota; class UBA1384; order XYA2-FULL-43-10; family CAINNR01; genus CAZHFJ01. Next base: position 7,932 of record CAZHFJ010000011.1, read on the forward strand.
TAATAGCCGTGATAGAGATCAACTTGGCCGATCACTCCGTCAATTAAATTATCGTCAAAAGAATTGTCAGTTTTCAAATTATAAAAAATAACTCGATGACAAGACCAGTCAATGGCATACAAGCGATGATTAAGAGTGTCAAAGGCAACATTAGACATTTCCCCGCCATACATCGGCGAGAGATTATGCTGAAATCCTTTAGTCGGATCAGGATTGCTAGAACTATCAGTTTGGCCAAGATGAGTGTAAGCGGTGGAGTTGGAAACAGTTGCGGTTATATTGACAGGCTGTAATAAAAAAATCAAAACCAAAACAATTCCAAAAATTATCTGGGTAATATGGGTAATAGTTGTAATTGAAATTTTCTTTTTCATTGACACAAGAAACTACTCTTTACAACTGAATATATCATTGTCAATAAAATTACTGAAAAAACAATATAAAAAATAGGAAATTTTACCTCTTCACAGCCGGTTTGCGGCAGGATTGAAAGTTCAACTAAAGGCGAGGGTGAAATGTCCGATACTGGCGCAGATGAAGTATCCATAGTTGCACTTGGGGGGTGAATTTAGGAATCCTACATTAATTTTATTATGTCTCTATTTCAGCGTCAATGTCAACTGACCTGACTCCGCCGGTTTCCGGAGATCAAATGGTGCCTCGACCTCAAATCGGCTGAAAAGGAAGCTAGGCATTTTCTGCTATAATCAAATAGAAATATCACGGCGCAATATGAAAAAGATTGCCAAAATTAAGAGTTGTGCGGTTTTTGGCTTGGATGCTTTTCCCGTAGAAGTCGAGGTCGACATTGGGCGGGGGCTCCCGTCTTTTTCAATTGTTGGCCTGCCGGACAAAGCAATTGATGAGTCAAAAGATCGGGTTCGGAGTGCAATAAAAAACTCTGGACTTGAATTTCCCGACAAGCGCTTGACGGTTAATTTGGCGCCGGCCGACATTAAAAAAGAAGGCCCAACTTATGATTTGCCGATTGCGGTTTCAATTCTGTTGGCGGGGGAGCAGATATCAAGCGACTCTATCAGCAAAAAGGATGACATTTTTATTGGTGAACTTTCACTTTCCGGCGAAGTTCGGGCAGTTTCTGGAATACTCCCCTCGATAATTGCCGCTAAAGAGTGGGGAGCGAAACGGGTGTTTATTCCCAGCGGCAATTCGAAAGAAGCTGAGCTGATAAAAGGAATGAAAATTTATCCCGTTGAGTCGTTGGAACAGCTTGTTTTCTTCTTGCGAGGGGAGATAAAAGTTAAATGTATCGTTGGTCGAGGTATCAGTGATTTAAGCGAAATTGCCAGCGAATATGACTTTGCCTATGTTGCTGGCCAGGAGAATGCCAAGCGGGCACTGGAAATTGCCGCTGCCGGTATGCATAATGTCTTGCTCTCTGGCCCGCCTGGCTCTGGCAAAACTTTGCTGGCTCGGGGTTTTCCAACGATTCTGCCGCCGATGGATGAAGATGAGGTTTTGGAAGCATCAAAAATTTACAGTATCGCTGGACTTTTGCATCGCGGCGATAGCGGACTTATATCCAGTCGGCCGTTTCGGTCGCCGCATCACACAACTTCGTCAGTCGCGATGGTTGGCGGCGGCACTTGGCCGCGGCCGGGAGAAATATCCTTGTCGCATCGCGGTGTATTATTTTTGGATGAATTTCCAGAATTTCCGCGCAGCGTTTTAGAGGCCTTACGACAGCCGCTTGAAGACGGTTTGATCACCGTTTCCCGTGCCCAAGGGTCAATTAGTTTTCCGGCGCAATTTATTTTAGTCGCGGCCCAGAATCCTTGCCCGTGCGGATACCTAGGCTCGGATTATAAAGATTGCATCTGCACGCCAACGCAAATTTTAAGATATCAAAAACGAATTTCCGGGCCACTACTCGACCGAATTGATCTTTATGTTGAAGTGCCGCGAGTTAAAATCGAAAAACTTTCGAGTGAAAAAGTCGCCGAGGCAAGCAAAGAAGTCCGCAGGCGGGTAATGAGAGCCAAAGAAAAACAGCAAAAACGCTTTGCTGGCACCAAGATCAAAACAAACGCGGAAATGAAAAGCCGCGATATAAAGAGTTATTGCCAGATAGATGAGAGAACCAAAAATTTATTAAATCTAGCCGTTGAAAGACTAGGACTGTCAGCTCGCGCATATCATCGGATTTTACGCTTAGCACGAACAATTGCCGATTTGACAGAGGCAGAAAACGTCGCGCCAGAGCATGTGGCCGAAGCGCTCCAATATAGACCAAAAGAAAAGAGGGAGTACTAAGCGGAAGTAACTACACTGATTTCTCACACTGATTGGAACACTGATAAAATCCGAATTTGTATTGATCCGTGCTAATCCGTGTACAAGATCCGTGTTCGTCACATCGTTTGAATGTTTGTGATCTTATAGAGCCAGTCGCCAAAACTATTGATATAGCCGGTCTTTAGCTGGAGAGTTTTAACCGCTACTAGTATTACTGCGAGCCCAAGCAAAGTGATAATAATCATTCTGACGTCTTTGGCTATCAATTTTCTAGTGGGTGTATCAATGATGCTTTCACTTTCTTCTGATTCAACTGGTGCCTGTTGCACCGCGCTCTCTCCGGTAGTTTGAATTTGCTCCGGTTCTGCTGGCGATTCTTTACCTGCCGCTGCGAACTGACTGATTTTTTTCTGCAGTTTTAGCTTCTTCTTTTTCTTATGTCGATTTCTTCTGCTCATTGTTCTCCTATCCCTGATTATAGCGCAAAATATTGGTTTTGAAAAGCCCAAGAATGCTTATCCTTTCTTTACAAAAATGGCTAATCTTGCTATTATTTTACTGCAGTCATGCGGGAGTAGCTCAGTGGTAGAGCGCGTCCTTGCCAAGGATGAGGTCGCGGGTTCAAGTCCCGTTTCCCGCTCCAGATTTCTTTTCTAATAGTGGGAAAAGGGAGTTGAAGCCGGGAAGGGGTCGGGAAACGGGAGTTTCCCGCGTGAGGAAATCATTCAAAACCGTGGGTTTTGAAAAGCCGATTTATCGGCTTGTGAAAGTCCCGTTTCCCGCTCCATTACCTCGGCCTCGTGGCGGAGTGGCTATCCCGCCGAGGAAAGCGGGATAGGCTCCGCGGTCTGCCTGCCCGACATGCCTGGCCTGATGGTGGAGTGGCTACACAACGGTCTGCAAAACCGTTTACGTGGGTTCGAATCCCACTCAGGCCTCCAAGTCAGGCGGGCGGGCAAAACCCTGTCTGCCGACAGGCAGGCGCGTACGCCGGTTCAATTCCGGCCGAGGCCTCCACTTCACCAATCTTCGATTGGCTCAGTATAAACGTTTACATCGAATAAAATGAGACGCCGATGTAGCTCAGCGGTAGAGCGAAGGACTGAAAATCCTTGCGTCGACAGTTCGACTCTGTCCATCGGCACCATTTAAATATAAGGAAATTATGGTCACAAAAGCATTTGAAATCGGACAACTGATACTGGCGATTTTGGTTATCGTCACAATTTTGCTTCAGCAGCAGGGCTCCGGCCTTGGTGCCGCTTTTGGCGGTGAAGGCAATTTTTACCGCTCAAAACGCGGACTAGAGAAGGTCCTATTCTATTCAACGATCGGACTCATTGTCCTTTTTATTGCCTCTGTTGCTATTCCACTCTTTCTGGTCTAACCCCAAAGGAGAATTATGTCTAATCTTAATGATTTTTGGGGTTCAGCAAGAGACAGATTGAGTTCTGGGAAAAAGCGTTTTAGGTTACCCAAATTCAAATTTTCATCTGATTTTTCTCAACGATGGCGATCGGCTATTAAAGCTTTTAGAAAGTTCCTTAAACGGATTCTCCGATTACCAAAAGTTCTTAATCGCGCTGATAAAATTGCTCTATTGATTCTGGCAATAATTTTGCTTGGGCTTCTTGGCTATAAATTCGATCGTGATTGGCTCGCGAAGTCAAAAAAAGTGCCGGCAACTGGCGGTTCATATAAAGAGGTTTTGATTGGCGAAGCGAGATATTTAAACCCAGTTTTGGCTAAAAGCGATACGGATAAAACGATAGACCGCCTGCTCTATTGCGGTCTTTCTAAAATTGATAACTCAGGCCAACTTGTACCCGATTTAGCTAAAAACTGGGAAATTACTCCAGATGGAAGAACCTATACTTTTCATTTAAAATCAGAAGTCAAGTGGCATGACGGAGCCGAGTTTACTTCTTCCGATGTTGCGGTCACGATTGAAGCAATCAAGAACCAAAACATCAAAAGTCCTTACTTTGAAGCCTGGAAAGATGTAGTTGTGGAGACGCCAGACAAAGAAACGGTCAAGTTTAGCCTAAAGGATCCCTATGGCCCCTTCATTTATAATACCTTGGTCGGTATTATTCCAGCTCATGTTGATCCGTCTTCGATTTCCTCTTCACCAATTGGCACCGGGCCGTATAGGTTTTCAAAAGTTATCTCCGGTAAGAATAGCAAAATTAAAGAAGTGATCCTCAAGCGAAACGAGATTTACTATGGAGAAAAACCGTACATCGAAGAAGTAAGTTTCCAAATTGTTGAAGATGAAAATGGGGCACAAAAGATGTTAGATTCTTGGGGTGTGACAGCAGTTGCTGGGATAAAGGTTAGCAAGAAAGGAGTGGCAAATTATACATTCCCAACTTCAAGATATTTTGGTTTCGTCTTTAACCTCCGGGATGATAAATTCAAGGATATAAATATCAGAAAAAAGATATCAGCCTCGGCTAAAGCGAGTCTAGACGGGAAGGCCGGCGAGAAATTTGAGCCAGAATTTGAATTTCAACTTTTGGTGCTAGATAAACCGCTACCTCTTGCTCAAGCCGAAGAAATTAAGAATAATTTTTCCCAGTTTGGCGCTGTGGTCAATATTGATAAGAAAAATGCGATTGATTATCAGAACGCACTAGACAAGAGGACATTTCAAACGGTGCTTTATGGCTTCGATTCCGGCTACGATCGTGACCCCTACGAGTTCTGGCATTCGAGCCAGGTAGCCTCAGGCTTAAATTTTTCTGGTTTTTCGGAAAAAGCTGCTGACATCTTATTGGAAGATGCTAGAATGACAGTAGATAGTGGTGTTCGAAATCAGAAATATGATCAGTTCTTCGCTATTCTTGCTGACAAGGTTCCGGTAATCTTTTATCCTAATCAGGAATTTCATCTTGCGGTAAAAAATGGTGTTTTGGGTGTTGAAACATTGAAAGGCAGCGAGCCACAGGATCATCTGAATTCTTTCGCTGGTTGGTATATAAAGACCAAAAGGGTAAAACCGTAATTGAAAAAATCCGAAATCCGAATGTCGAAATCCGAAACAAACAAATAAAATTCGAAATATTAGAAAAATAAAATGCCGAAGTGGTGAAATTGGTAGATTTACCCCGCATTTTTCTGGGGCAAGTGGTGGAACTGGTAGACACGCAGCGTTCAGGGCGCTGTGATCGCAAGATCGTGCAGGTTCAACTCCTGTCTTGCCCACCAGAAATAGTGCGGGGCACGCAGTCCCAGCACCAGTCCGCCTTCGGCGAGACGGTGCGGGATAAACTGTTCAGA
>CAZHFJ010000012.1:0-13452 GCA_964531145.1 uncultured Candidatus Saccharibacteria bacterium
AGTTTTTCGGGAAAGCAAACGGCGGTTCGTTCCAATTTTTTCCGCCAATGATTTTTACGAAATAAAATCATTGGCGGAAAAAAGCGGCGACATCTTCTAAGGATTTATCGAAAAAAACGGCGACTGATCTTTTGGCGCCGTTTTTTTCTTGCTTGACGTCGGAAAAATCTGCTAAAATAGAGACAACTATATGTCAGCTAAAAATCTTGTAGCTCGAATTGGGCAGATCGCCACGAGAGGGAAGCACAAGGATAGATTTCTCTTTGTTGGTGTCTGCGAACCAAGGTCATCTTTGGAGAAGATTTTTTATTTGATCGAAATTGATTCTCCCTGGGTTAATGGTGAAAAAATCAAAAACATCATTGTGAATACTCTAGACGAAAGCTGGCGAAGCGCAGATAGGAAAGATAGGATTGATACCTTTGAGGAGACAATTAAAAAGATTAATCTAGGGCTCGGAGATTTGGCTCATTCCGGTGAACACGAGTGGATTGGCAAACTTAATGCTATCATTGGACTCTCCGCCGGCAACCAATTAATCTTTTCTCAAACTGGCAAGATTTCTGGCTATCTCTTTAGGGGTAATAAGATTAGCCATATTACAGAAAAGCCGCTGGAAACAGAAGAGGCCCATCCTTTAAAAACTTTCATCTCGATTATCAATGGCAGCGTGGCTCTGAAAGATAAGGCCATCGTTGGCAATGCTGGACTCTATACCCACCTGTCCCTTGACCGCCTACGACAGATTTTAAGCACTTATAGTTATAAAGACGCGATCGCCGAGATTACAAAAACCCTGCGCCGCTCGCGGATAAAAGACGTCAACCTGATGGTTTTTGATTTCGTAGGCGAAGACGAAGTGACCACTCCCGATGACGACAAGCCAGATATAATTCTCCTAGATGATATTCCAGATTCAAAACCTCTCCACTATACTAAGGTTTTCTTTAAGGGCGCGGCAAAAGGTGCCAAAGCCACAGGCAAGGGTATCAAGATATTCGGTAAGTTTTGGATGCGAGTCGTCCAGCCAAAAATATCGGGGAAAGCCCGAGCTGTAAGCGGTAGAGTTAAAGATCTTAGCACCAGAGCTCTAAAACCTGTGTCGGAAAAATTAGGAACAGTGCCGAGAGTTAACTACTTTACAAAAAAACCCGGCCGAGGGGCGGGGGGTCTGATTGGGCTCAAAAGATTTTTTGGCAATCTTGTCCTTTGGTCGGGGCAGCTTCTAAAGCCCGGAAATCGAAAATATCTCTACATCACTTTAATTGTTCTCCTTTTAGCTATAGGATTTCTAAAGATCCAAATGAATAACCGCCAGAATACTAGTTTGAAAACTCAGAATGAAAGTCTCGCAAGTCTAGATTCGGCGCGAGATTTGTACGCCAAAGCCCTTGATGATCTTGGTCTAAAACTCGAAGGTGGCAAGGAAAAATTAATTCAAGCCCGAGATGCAGCGAATAATGCTGCCGAGTCGCCAGCAATTCGAGACGAAGCAAAAAATTTGCTAACTCAAATTCAAGCGAAGTTAGATGAACTCAATAACACGATTCGTATTTCTGCTGGCAAGGAGCCGACTTTTTCTCTTCCTGGCGAAAATCTTAAAATCTATGCCGTCGGTGCCGATCTTTATGTCTTTAATTCTGTCGGAGAAATTTCCAAATTTGACACCAGAAAAAAGACTCTTATCTCTGTCACCTCGATTGGTAAAGACAACGGAACAATTAAAAACTTGGCTTTTTCAGACACTCTCGACAACTTCTTCTGCTACACCGATAAAGCCAAGGTGATAAAAATCGATCTTGGAAGCGGGACAATTTCTGACGAAGCCATTACTGACCAGAACGGCAATTGGGAGAACGCGGTCGGGATTGCGACTTTCTCCACTAACATCTACCTTCTAGATGCTAATGCTGGAGAAATTTGGAAACATAGCAAAAACGATAATGGCTACTCAAAAGGTATCTCATACCTGACAAAACCAACTATTCCAATTAAAGAGGCAGTTGATATGTCAATTGATGGAGATATTTATGTCTTGAAAGGAGATGGAAGCGTAGTTAGAGTCAAGAAAGCAGTAGAAGATACTTCTTTCGGAGTTGATAAGCCGCCAACTCCGGATGATAAGATCTCATCACCGGTGAAAATTTATGTCAGCGTTGATTCAAATTCAATTTATATTCTTGACAAAGGGGCTAATCGGGTTCTGGAATTTTCTAAGACCGGGGCTTACAAAAAACAATACGTAGCTGACAGTGAACTTCCAATCACTGATTTTGCCGTTAATGCTAAAATCAAAAAATTCTGGCTGCTGGCTGGAACAAAAGTCTTCGAACTTGATATTTAGAACTACACGTCAACTACACGGATCTGGTACACGCCTGCCTGCCGCAGGCAGGGATGGGCACGGATGGAATCCAAAAAACTAAATCATAAAATGCGATGAGCTTATTGCTTTCTTATGAGTGAGTATTTGTCTCTAAAAACCTTCGCGCAGACCGAGCGGGCAGGGTGTCCCGACGTACGTCGGGACGAGCGAGGTCGAGCAAGAGCGCTCCGACCATGCTGGGGTCGGAGATAGCGTGTTTTTAAGGCAAATACTCACGGAATTCGAAATATCAATGCAAGCATTTTAGTCTATGCTATAATCACTCAAAATGAAAAATTTAGGAAAAGTTTTTGTTGCAATTCTGGTTCTGGCAGTTGTCGGGGGCAGCGTTTACTATTTTTATAATCGCCAGAAATCAAAATCAGAAAACTCGACTTCAGGCGAGGATAAGATTATCTATCCAGAGGCCCAAACCCCGAAACCAAATGAAGAAATTATTAAAAATTGGCAAAGTTATTCTGATCCTTCGGGAATATTTAGTTTGAAATATCCCGACAGCCTTCAACTTAACGCTTCGTCCAAAAGTCAGGCTGGCAAATATTTAAACATCGCTGTCGGAAAAATATCCGATCTTGGCGCTGGCGCTAGAATTGCCGAACGGACCAAAGAAGCTCTGGAAAATGGAAAATTAGGGCCGGAGATTCAAAGCGCGATTAAAAATTCAGAAAAAATAACAAATCTGGATAACGGGAAAGTAACCTCAGAGCAATACTTAGTTGCGACTACCGATAATTGCCAAGTTTCGATTTTCCGAGAACTTATCTTCTTTTGGGGAGAGAGCCAGGTCAAGATAACGGATCTGCTACTTGAGCCAGGGAATTTACTACCAGATGAATTTTTGAAGTTTGACACTGCTTGCAATAAAAAGATTTGGGGGGATACCACTGCCTTATATAAAAAAATTTCCGAGAATCAGCTTTCAGGCGAAATTCAAAATTGGTACAATGATTTCGACGAGATTATAAAATCAATTAAGATCGAATAGTTCTCAATTACATTTTCTCTGGTGCTGAAATCCCCATCAAAGCCAGAGATATCTTTAGAGTATTACGAGCTGCTAAAACCAATAGTAATCTAGCCCTGGTCAGCTCTTTATCATCTGATAATACCTTACAAGTCGTATAAAAATCATGATAAGCGGCGGCAATTTCAGTTGCAAAATGGGGGAGTGCTTGAATTTGAAAATCCTCGGCAATACTTTTTAATTTCTCCGGCAACAACGAGATGGTCTTTAGTAGCCGGAGCTCTTTTTTATCTTGCAAAATTTCCAGATCAGCCAAATCGGCGCTCGCCTCTCCCCTAGCAATTTTTTCGACCTCGACCAAGGTCTCGGCCTGAACTTTTCGTAATATACTACAGATGCGAGCATAGGCGTATTGTAAATAGTAGACTGGATTTTTCTCTGATTGTTCTAGGGCCAGATCGAGGTCAAAATCAATGATTGAGGTATGACTCTGGGAGATAATCATAAATTTGAAAACATCAGCTGGCACTTTCATTTTCCCGATCAGTTCAGAAATGGTAATATAATTGCCCAATCTTTTGCTCATCTGTTTAATCTCTTTGCCCTCCTTGATCCGGACATTTTGATAAAGAATGATAGAAAGTTTTTCTGGATCATAGCCTAAAGCTGCCATCGCTGCCTTCATTCGCGAGATATGACCGTGATGATTGGCGCCCCAGATATCAATTAGAAGATCAAACCCGCGCTGCAGTTTATCCTGATGATAAGCAATGTCAGTGGCAAAATAAGTTAACGACTTTTCCGCATCGCTCCGAGCAAGAACGCTTTCTCGATCAGAAAAATCAGAGTATTCTGACGAAGAGAACCAGACTGCTCCCTCTTTTTCTTTGGTTTTGCCTTTTTCTTTCAGCTCATCAACCACTTTCTGACTTTTACCATTATTAATTAAGTCGCTCTCATAAACCCATTGGTCAAAATGAACCCCCAGCACTTCGATATCTTCTTTCATTCTGCGAATTACAATTTCTAGACCGTGGCGAATAAAAAACTCGGTTAATTCTTCGTCTTTTAGCTCCTCGATTTCGCTGGCAAATTCTCGCTGTATTTCTTCTGAGATATCCTTAACAAAATCCCCGGGATAACCACCTTCCGGAAAGTGATAATTTTCATCGTGTTTTTTAATGTACCAATATGCTAGAGTTTGCCCAAACTTCTGAATCTGGCTGCCAACATCATTAATATAAAATTCTCGGCTAACTTTATAACCCAGCCAATCAAGAATATTGGCCAGCGTTTCGCCGATCGGACCGCCACGGGCATTGCCAATATGCAGCGGGCCAGTCGGATTGGCGGAGATGAACTCAACTAATACTTTTTGATTTTTGCCTAGATCGCTTCTAGCAAAATCAGACCCAGCTTTGAGAATTTCTCTGAGTTCTCTGGCTAAATATTTTTGCGATAGATAGATATTGATAAAACCACCACCGGCAATTTCAATCTTTTCGAAATTTTTATCTTTAAGATTTTCAACAATATCTTTAGCGACATCCTCCGGCTTCTTCCCCTCTTTGGCAGCAATAAGCATAGCAACATTGGTGGACAAATCGCCAAATTTCTCATTCGGTGGCAATTCCAAATCAAAACCCCCTGCTAGTTCATAGCCGGCTGATTTTATCGCTTTTTTAATTTTTCCTTTCAGAGCTTCGATCATTTAAAAATCCCTAGAAATGCGACGAGCACATTGCTTTTGTGTAAGCCGGCGCCGGCGCTATATCTTGGTCGTAATCATCAGCAAGCACATAATAGCCGTTTTTCTCTGATATTCACTAGCTAAACGGCAGGGCGGGCGTGGCAGGCCGAAAATAAAAACAATACGCGATTAAAGCATTTCTGTAACTATCATTTAATCTTTGCAAATCTTCTTTTTCCGACTTTTATCACCATACCGGAATGAGTTGTGATTGTTGATTTATAATCTCCACATTTAGCGCCATCAATTTCTACAGCACCAGCTTCGATCAATCTTCTGGCTTCCGATCCCGAACTTGCTAATCCGGCTTCGACTAAAAACCGTGGCAGCGGATAAGTCCCGGAAAGTTTGATTTCTAAAATATTGTCAGGCAATTCTTTTTTCTGAAAAACTTGTTCAAACTCCTTTGCCGCTTTTTCTGCCTCTTCCTTTTTGTGATAAATCCCGACAATTTCTTTTGCCAGATTGACTTTTATCTCTTTAGGATTTCTGCCGGCTTTCATCTCCTTCTCCCAAAGCTCGATTTTTGCCATTGGGATTCGGGTGCAAAGTGTTAAATAATCAATTATCAAGTTGTCGGGGATTGACATTATTTTTCCAAACTGTTCGCTAGCGAATTCACCCAAGCTGATATGATTTCCAAGGCTTTGGCTCATTTTATTTCTGCCATCAATCCCGATCAAAAGCGGAACCGTAATAATTGCCTGCGGTTCCTGGCCACTTAATTCTTGCGATTTTCGGCCCTGAAGTTCGTTAAAAAGCTGGTCGCTTCCGCAGACAGTCAAATCAGAATGGAGGATTGCTGAGTCATAACCTTGAAGCACCGGATAGATTAACTCATGCAAACCAATCCGCTCACCCTTCTTCATCCTTTCTTGAAACATATCTCGTTCAATCATCTCCGCGTGGGAAACTTTTGACATCAGATGTAAAAGATCTTCGGCCGACATTTTGTCATACCATTCACCGTTGTAACGAATCTCGGCTTTTTCCACATCAATAATTTTACCAACCTGATTAATATAATTCCTAGCGACTTTTCTCACCTCTTCCTTGGACCGCAAGATGCGCGACTTGATTTTATCAGAGGGGTCACCGAATCTGCCAGTAAAGTCGCCGATTAAAAAAACAATCTTATGGCCAAGCTTTTGGAATTCCTTGAGTTTTAAATAAATGACCGAATGACCTAGGTGCAAATCTGCTGTTGTTGGATCAACACCATGCTTAATTCGAAGAGCTTTACCTGATTTCAATTTTTTTTCAAGAAGTTCGCCACCAACAATCTTCTCCATCCCTCTAGATAAAATATCTTTCTCCATACACCCTCTTGACATAAATCTAATATTTTATTATCCTAATACAATTCAAGAAATCCCAACCTGCTTTTCAATTTACATAATACTGGTAAAGCTTTATAATGTAAATAGAAAGCAAAAAGGATAACAATGAAATTCAAATTCGGTTTCAAAAATCCGCTCAATCTTCACCGCAGCGCTAAAAAACGCAAGTGGGATAAGAAAAAAATCCTTCGAATTGTCGCTTACGCGTTTTTGGCGGTTTTTCTAATGGTTTCCGTCACCTTTGCCTGGTTTGCCAAGGATCTGCCGACTCCAAGCAAGATCGCTAAGATGCGACCAACACAATCGACAAAAATCTATGATCGTAATGGAGTTCTCTTATATGAAACTGGTGAGCTAAAGAGAACAGTGGTTACTACTGACCAAATTAATAAATATCTAAAAGATGCTACGGTTGCGACTGAAGATCAACAGTTTTATCAGAATCACGGCATAAACTTCCGTGGAGTATTTAGAGCAGCTATCAATAACATATTTCATACGTCCGGCGGCGTCCAGGGCGGCTCAACCATTACTCAGCAATATGTTAAAAATGCTCTACTTTACTCCCAGCGAACATTTACCAGAAAAGTCAAAGAAGTTATTCTGGCCATCGAGCTTGAGTTTATGTACTCGAAGGATCAGATTCTGACAATGTATCTCAATGAAATCCCTTACGGTGGGCAAACTGCTGGTGTTGAAGCGGCGGCGAGGATGTATTATGGAATCCCGGCAAAAGACCTGACACTTGCACAGGCGGCAACTTTGGCGGCAATCCCTAAGGCTCCAACTTACTATTCCCCATATGGCATTCATACCGACAAGTTGGTAATCCGACGAAATTATGTCCTAGACCAAATGGTCAAGATAAACTATATCAAGAAAGAGCAAGCTGATGAAGCCAAGAAGCAGGACACTACAACTGTTGGCGTCTCTGTTCAACCAAGAAAGATGGCAATTTTGGCTCCTCATTTTTCAATGTATGTACTCGAACAAGCTTCAGAGGAATATGGTGATCAACGAGTTGAGAAAGAAGGGCTGACGATTTATACAACTCTTGACTTCCAAAAACAAAAAATCGCCGAGCAGGCGGTTGCTGACGGAATGGCAAAAGTGGAGAAATACGGCGGCTCTAACGGCTCATTAGTCTCGATTGATCCGAAAACCGGCGAGGTGCTAACAATGGTCGGCAGTAAAGACTTTTTTGATACCAAGATCGATGGTAATGTTAACATCGCAACTTCAAATCGCCAACCAGGATCTTCATTTAAGCCCTATACCTATGCCACTGCCTTTAAGAAAAAAGAGTATTCGCCTTCGAAAATTCTTTTTGACTTCACCACTGATTTTGGTGGAGGTTATATCCCCCATAACTATGACAATACCACTCACGGACCAGTGACAATGCGTCAGGCTTTAGCAAATTCTCTTAATATTCCAGCAGTAAAAACTTTTGCACTTGCCGGCATGGATGATGTAATTACAACTGCGACTGATATGGGAATTTCAACTTTGACCCAACGCTCACGATACGGACTCTCTCTCGGTTTGGGTGTTGGTGAAGTAAAACTTCTAGAACATACTGCTGGCTTTTCAGTATTTGCTAACAATGGCAATAAACATGATGCAAAGGTTATGCGCAAAGTAGTTGACAACAAAGGCAAAGTTCTCTACGAATATAAGCCGGAGGAAGACAAGGGCAAACAGGTACTCGATCCGCAAATCGCTTATGAGTTGCAAAGTATTATGAGCGATAATCAAGCCCGTTCAATGATATTCGGCTCACGCTCCCCGCTTTATTTCCCTGATCGACCAGTAGGGGCTAAAACTGGTACAACCACTGATTTCCGAGACGCCTGGACCGTAGGTTATACACCATCTCTGACAGTCGGAGTTTGGGTTGGTAATAATGATAATCATCCAATGTCCTCCGGCGCTGACGGCGTAGTAGTTGCCGCGCCGATATTTCATAATTTTATGGAGAAGATGCTTGCCGGCACGCCGGTTGAACAATTCAATCAGCCACCGGGAATTCAGTCCGCCACTGTTGAGCGCTGGTCAAATCTGTTGCCAACGCAGTATTCGAGCCAATTTACGACCGATATTTTCACCAGCTGGCAATTACCGACTGAACACGACAATGTTAATGCTGCCGTTCGAGTTTGCAGAGCCAACGGTCTGCCGGCTCCGGCTAGTGCCCCGGATAGCATAACTGAGACAAAAATATTCTCCAATGTCCACTCGGAAAAACCGGCTAATCCGAACTGGGAGGGTCCGGTGCGGTCCTGGGCTATTGCCGCCGGACTTTATAATCCCACACCGGCAGAAAAATGCGATATTAACAACATCGCACCGGCTGTTACGATTTCAATTTCATCTCCGCACAGCGATGAAACGGTTTCCGGCACCCGCGCTATTACCGTTTCAATCAATAACCCCGCTGATGTTTTGAAAGTGGAATTCTTTATTGATAATATCAGCGTCGGCTCCAACTCTGTCTCACCATTTAGCTTAAGTTATAATTTTAATAATCTCGCCACCGGCAGACATTCACTCGAAGTAATTGCCAGCGACAAATATGGCCAAACGGCAAAAAACGAGATCTCTTTTGCCTCAATTAAAGAGGAGTTTACGACCTCTGGTGTTACCACCAGTAATATCACTGATACTTCGGCTAAAGTCAGCTGGACGACTTCGAAAGCCGGCACTTCGCAGGTATTTTACGATATAACTTCTCACAGTAACTACAATGAATACGCGTGGCCAACGACACCAGACCCAGCGCTAGTCACGACTCACTCGATGACGCTTTCTGATCTAAATCCCAACACAACTTACCATTTCCGCGTCGTCTCTTTAAGCTCCGGTGGAGATATTGTTAGCTCGGGCGATTATTCGTTTAGAACGGGACCCTATTAGTCAAGAGTTCAGAGCAGAAAGTATAAAATGATTGATATCTTATTCTCGGACCTTTAACCTTCTGCTACGAAAGGTCTTTTTCAATTGCTTCTCTAATATCTTTGTAATTACTTCTTACCTTATAGCCCAAATTTTCAGCTTCTTTTTTGCGTTTTTCTGCTCTCATCACTCTGTGAATCTCACCAGTTAGACCAACTTCGGCAAAATAAGCCACATTTCCTGGTAACGGTTTATTTTTGTACGATGAGGCAATGGCTAAACAGACCGCGAGGTCAGTTGCTGGTTCCGAGGCAGTAATCCCGCCAACAACATTAACATAGATATCTTGATTACCTAAATTAAGACCGGCTCTTTTTGTCATTATCCCAATTAAAATATTCAGGCGATTTAAATCAAAGCCTGAAGTTGTTCTGCGTGGATAACCAAAGGTTGTCGGCGTAACTAATGCCTGGATTTCAACTAAAAGTGGCCTAGACCCCTCTAGTAGTACCGTTACGGCACTGCCAGCAGCACCGCTACTTTCTGACAGAAACAAAGCTCCGGGATTTTTAATCTCAACAATCCCTTTCTCTCCCATTCGGAGGACTGCAATTTCATCAGTTGTGCCAAAACGATTTTTTACTGCCCGCAAGATCCTTGCTTCGCTCCTCCGCTCACCTTCCATATAAACAACCACATCAACTAAATGCTCAAGCATCCGCGGCCCGGCAACAATTCCCTCTTTTGTCACATGACCAATAATTATTATCGGGATTTTATGTTTTTTCGCCAGCTGCTGCAAAAAAAGGCCCGATTCTTTAACTTGAACTTGGCTGCCGGCCGAACCGGAAATCTGCGAATTATAAACTGTCTGAATTGAATCAATAACGATAATTTTCGGCCGATTTTCAATAATCGCTTGTTCCAAGCCGGAGATATCAGACGTTTCGGAAACCGAGATATTTTTTGTTCCAACCCCGAGCCGCTCTGCCCGCATAAGCAGCTGCTCCGGCGACTCTTCGCCGGAGATATAAAGTGTTGATGGAATTTCTTTGACAATTTGCAAAAGCAATGTTGACTTACCGACCCCCGGCTCGCCACCTAGAAGTATTACTGAACCCTCAACAATTCCGCCACCAAAAACCCGGTCAATTTCCGAGTAGCCAGTTTTGATTCGACTACTGCTGCTGATTTTAAAATCGGATAAATTTTTAGCCACTATTTTTTCACTAACCGCTTCTAGTTTGCTAATTTCACTGCTCATCTCTTTCAAAGTATTCCATTCGCCACAAGCCAAACATTTTCCGCTCCAAGTCGAAAATTCATTGCCACAATTTGAACAAACGAATATACTGCTGCCACTTTTTTTAGCCATTGTCACCTCTTGCTTTTAAATCAATTATTTGTAAATCAAGCCACCATTTACCATCCCAAAAGTTGAGACCAGAATTATAAACAAGGTCATACTCATGGCCTGAGTGAATTATTGAATCCTTAATTTCTGAACTAAAAACTATCCCCTTTATTTCTTTTGTACCCAAAGCAAAACGAAGTTGCAAATGTTTATTTTCCCGGCCAACATAGCGATGCGAGATAAGTCGCAGCTTATTTGAAGTAAAAATTGGTCTTGGATTGCCCATGCCGAATGGCTCAAGTTTTTCTAAATCTCTAAAAAGCCCGATGCTAATTTTATCTTTTGGCAACTCTAAATCAATATTTATTTTCGGCAAAAGGTCCTTGGGAGACACAGATTCATTAACAACTTTTGTAATCGCTTCTCTAAATTTTGTAAAATTTTTTTTATCTACTCTAACACCAGCCGCTCCAGCATGACCACCAAAACTAAGCGTATATTTCTTTACTTTTTCTAGCGCTTTGACTATGTTGAAAGATCCGATACTGCGACCGCTACCAACCAGTATTTTGTTCTCATCTCGAAACAGAATTGTCGGCCGAAAATATTTCTCAACAATACTTGAAGCCACCGGTCCGATTACCCCTTTTGGCCAATCGGGATTGGAAAGTAATAGTATTTTTTCTTTTAAAACTCCTTCTTTTTCAATCACCCTCGAAGCTTCTCTAAAAATTCTTTTCATTGATGCCTGCCGGCAGGCATTTTGCTCTTCCAGATGGGCAGCCAATTCTTTTGCTTCGCTAGTATCCTCGGTCACCAGAATTTTAAATGATCCTGTTGCATAACCAACCCGACCAGGGGCATTAATCCGCGGCCCGATCTGAAAGCCAACAGTATAAGAATTGATTTTCGCTTGATTAATTGCCGCTTTCTCACAGATTGCCTTAATGCCAAGATTCCGGCTTTTTCTAAGAACCAAAAGCCCGAATTTGGCAACGATTCTGTTTTCATCAATGAGTGGAACTACATCTGAGATTGTCGAGATTGCTACTAGATCTAAATTCCATTTCAAAAAACTCTCGGTAATTTTTTCCGGATATATTTTCGCTAGTCCTTGAATTATCTTATAAACTACTCCGGCTCCAGCAAGTTCTTTGAATGGATATTTTGAGCTAGAAATTTTAGGATTGATGACAGCTAAAGCTTTCGGGATTTCCTTCTCTGGCAGATGATGATCGGTGATAATTAAATCCGCATCCTTACTCGCAATGTATCTTGCCAGTTCAAATTCTTTTATTCCTAAGTCAACGCTGATGATCAATTTGCAGCCAGCCTCAAGAAGAAAATCAATCCCCGGCTGGTTGAAGCCATAGCCTGCTTGCCGGGTAGGAATATATACCTCTGGCGTGATATTGAATAAACGAAAAGTTTTATATAAAAGCGCTGCACCAGGAATGCCATCAGCGTCATAATCGGCAAAGATGCCAATTTTCTCTTTATGATCCATTGCTTTTTTAATTCTTAAAATTGCTGGTTTAAAATCAGGTAGGAGCTCTGGATCATGGAAATCTTTAGCGAAATCCGGCTGTAAAAAATCTTCAATGGTTTTTTTTAGAGTTCGATCCTTCCCTGCCTGCCGGCAGGCAGGAATCACTCCGCGATTATACAAAAGCTGGAGTATCGGATCAGTAAATTTTTTCTCCTTTACTTCCCAAATCTTTTCCATGAAGCTATTATAACATCTAAAATATTTTGCTATAATCATTATGTTAGATAGAAAGTTATTTAATTAGGAGACCAGGTAGTAGAAATTTGACCGCCATGCTTTGTTTCCTAAGAAGATAATATCAATGAAGTAGGGTTTATTTATGCTAGAAAGATAATAAATTAATAATGGTTAGTGGAAACTGTCAAATTTTCACTACCTAGGAGGTAAGATGCAAGTGAAGGAATTACTCAAAGGGGCGATCGAGGGTACTGGTGAAGTCACCAAGGACCTGATGAGTACTGTAACTGGTCTGGTTAGAGAAGGAACAACAGATATCGGCCAGATCTTCCACTCAGTTATTGGACTTGGTCAAGAGGGTATTGGTGACGTAACAAGTGGTGTTAGAGACGCCTTTGTTGGTTCAGTAAGAGCCTTGGAAGAATCAGGTAAAACAACCGAAGAAGCGGTCGAGGTAGTTTCCTCAAAAGCAACCTCTGTTGTTTCCAATGTCAGTAAAGAGGGCATGGAAGATGTTAGTGGCGCTGCTCAGAAAGGTATTGAAGAAGCCAAAGGCATTGTAAAAAAACCTTTGAGCTAGCCCAGAAGCTCAATTTCTATCGCTGCCACCCCAAAATTCTTTTCATCTTCCCGTGAGTATATTTTGTTATAAGTTTCAATACCGGTTTCAATATTTTTAACACCGGGCAAAATTCTGGTTAACTTCTCTCTTTCTAGCATATCTTTGAAACTATCATAATAGCGCACCGCCAGGACTTTGACTTTTAAACAATCTTTCTCGCCAGGCGAATAAACTAAAATATAATCACCAGGTTTAATCTTGGCATATTTTCCTTTTCTCAATCTTCCTTCAATACTTTTTTGTCGACTACCAATTAAACTGAACCAAGGTTCCTTTTTGTGACTTTCAAACACTGTCATAATAGTGTTTTTAAATTTTAAATTTACTGTGGATCCCCACCTACGCGGGGATGACTACGTCATTTATAATACGCCCAACCATTTATTCGCACATCAACATACTCATGTATCCCATC
>CAZHFJ010000013.1:0-13119 GCA_964531145.1 uncultured Candidatus Saccharibacteria bacterium
TAGAAGAAAAGAAAGAATCACTCGCTAAATTGCGAGAAGAGATCTCAAGGTGTCAGAAGTGTTCACTCGCCAGAAGTCGGAGCAATACTGTTCCTGGTGAGGGTAATGTAGAAGCTGAGATCATGTTTGTTGGCGAAGCGCCAGGGTTTAATGAAGATCAACAAGGAATTCCATTTTGCGGTGCTGCTGGTAGGTTCTTAGATGAACTTCTTGGATCAATTGGAGCAAATCGAAAGGACGTCTTTATCGCTAACACTCTAAAATGCCGACCACCAGAAAATCGTGATCCGCTACCAGAAGAAAAAGAAGCCTGCAAACCATATTTAGACAAACAAATCGAAATCATTGTGCCAAAAATTATCATTACTTTAGGTAAGCATGCAACAGAAACATTTTTGCCCGGAGTTGGAGGAATCACCAAACTTCGAGCAAAGCTGTTTCGCCGTCCGGGCAATCGCTACTTCTTTCCGCTTTACCATCCAGCCGCAGCGCTGCATAATGGAACTCTGAGAGATACTTTGACCCAGGACTTTAATAAGATTCCTGAAGCTTTGAAAAAGGTTGAAGCCGAGACAGAAACAGCTTTAAGTAAAAATAAGGAAAAAAATCTAAAATTATTTTGAAATTTATTAGTTCTCATAAAAAAAGGAGAAACAAAAAATGATTACAAGAGAAAGAACGCTGCGAGGACTGCGGAAAACCGATCTCTCAAAGACATTCGGACGCGGTTACTCAAACACTCAAACAAGCGAATCTCGTGTTAACACTGCTGGGCAAGCTTCTGGCCACAACTTTTTGAAGAAACCGGCACTTCGATTTATTCCACTCGGAGGGCTTGAAGAGGTTGGCAAAAACATGTCGGCGATTGAATACGGCAATGATATTTTAGTTATTGATATGGGATTGATGTTTCCGAATGAAGATATGCCGGGAATCGACTATGTAATTCCTGACATTAATTATCTGGTTGAAAATAAGGATAAAATCCGCGGAGTGATTATCACTCACGGACACTTGGATCATACCGGTGCAATCCCTTATCTTTATGATAAACTTGGCTCACCACAAATTTATTCCGCGCCACTGACCGTAGGACTGATCAAAAAACGGCTTGAAGAATTTGGTCTGGAGAATCGGGTGAAACTAGCGACCATTACACCGGGCGAAGATGTACTCCAGCTCGGTGTATTCAAAGTTGAGACTTTCCGTCTAAATCACAACATTCCTGATAGCATGGGTCTGGCGATCACTACCCCGGAAGGTATTTTGGTTTATGCAACAGACTGGAAATTTGACCATACTCCAGCCGATGGCAGACCAACCGATTTTTCGAAACTGGCTGTGCTTGGTGGCCAGGGCGTACTGGCGTTATTTTCTGATTCAACTAATGCTCAGAAACCGGGTCATACCATTTCTGAAAAAGAAGTTGAGGATGTACTTTTTAAATTAGTAGAAAATGCCAGAGGGCGGGTAATAATTGCGACTTTTTCCACGCTAATTTCCCGTATTCAACAAATCCTAAATGTTGCCAGGAAAATGAACCGCAAAGTGGCATTTTCCGGCCGGTCAATGATTGCTAACGTCGAAATTGCTTCCTCTCTGAAAGCACTTATAATTTCGGCTGACATAATGATTGATGTCGGGGATATCAATAAATTTCCCGACAACAGGGTGCTCATTGTTTGCACCGGATCACAAGGTGAGGAGCGATCAGCGTTGACTCGTATTGCCGCCGGTGAACATCGCCAGATAAAAGTTAAAAAGGGCGATACCGTTATCCTTTCTTCCTCGCCAATTCCAGGCAATGAGAGATCGGTCAATGATGTTATGGACAATCTTTTCCGTGAAGGCGCTCGAGTAATTTATCAGAAACTGATGGACGTTCATACTTCCGGTCACGCTTATCAAGAGGACTTGAAACTGATGATTGGCTTAATTAAACCTAAATTCTTTATACCGATTCATGGCGAACGGCATAAACTGATGGTTCATGCTCAGATTGCCGAAGATGTTGGCATCCCCGAAGAGAATATTTTGGTTTCTGATAACGGCCAAATTATCGAATTTGTTGATGGTAGAGGTTCAGTAACTAATAAACGCGTCCCTGCCTCGTATGTTATGGTTGATGGACTTGGCGTCGGTGACGTCGGCAACATTGTTTTGCGCGATCGCAAGGCGATGGCGGCTGATGGTATTTTTGTCGTTATCGTCACAGTCAACCATGAAACCGGCCAGATTGTCACTTCGCCAGACATTATTTCTCGCGGTTTTATTTACATGCGGGAAAACGAAAATCTCGTTCATAAAGCCAGGGCTGAGGTAAAGCGTCTATTTGCAAAGCATGCCGCGGATAGAAAAGCTCGCGGCGATTGGGCCTTGATTAAGACCAAACTGCGAGAAGATCTTGGCAAGTTTCTATATCGTGAAACCGAGCGAAGACCAATGGTAATACCAGTGATAATTGAAGTATAATCTCAGCTATCTAGATTAAACAGATTAAACCAATTATTTAATTGTGCTATAATAAGTTTAAACTCTAATTTTGAGTCTTACTCTTTGTGTCGAGGGGATATGGGACGCAGAAGAAAATATCCAAAACATAGACAAAAACGACCCAAGTGGTGGCAGCGGGAAAACGAATGGGGCGACTTTGTTTTTGATTGGACACTTGGCCTTGGTTCTGATACTTGGCGGGAAATTTTTGCTGTTGCTCTGATGATCTTTTCAATCATTCTTTTTCTTGGGATATTTGGTTCTGCTGGCAGAATGGGCGAACATTTAAAGATTTTTAACTACCGGATGTTTGGCTATGTTGTTGGTTACCTTTTCCCTATAGCAGTTTTCTGGCTCGGAGCAGTTATTTTATTTCCACCAAAGGGCGGGGTTAAACTAGCAAAATTTGCTGGTCTCATTCTCTTCTTTTTATTCATGCCAGCGCTGATTCATCTTTTTGTCCCGGCAGGAGACGCTAAGATAGTTACTGGAAACGGTGGGGGTGGCGGGATTTTTGGTTATATGGTTTCCTCGCCACTTAGACAGTCTATTGGCGTATTTCCGGCATTTGTTATAGTGTTAGCCGTGGTTTTGATTTCAATTATGATGGCCTTTAATCTTTCCTTCACGAGGATTTTTGGCCTGCAGAGCACCAAAACTAGAGAAGAACCAGAAGAAGGAGGAATCAAAGTCCATCGCGGTGGCGAAGAAGAAATGCTTGAAAAGCCAAAGCCAAGTTTTATTGAAAGATTGCGTCGAACTTTTGCTTTCCTTTCTCGTCGGCCGAAAATTGAAGAAGTGCCGAAAGCCCCGGTGATTGAAACAACACCGCGGCCAGCGGCGATGAAAACTGGAGCAGGTAGAGTTTGGCAGTTTCCGACTTATGAAATTCTTCAGGGATCCAATGATGTGGCGAAATCAGGAGATATCACTAGAAATGTTGATATGATCAAAAAAACTTGTCAAAACTTTGGCATTGAAGTCAAAATGCAAGATGTTAATGTTGGTCCAACTGTCACTCAATATACGCTACGACCAAATGAGGGAGTAAGACTTGCTCAGATTATTGCCAGGAACAATGACATTGCCTTAGCTTTAGCCGCAAAAAGTTTGCGCATTGAGGCGCCAATTCCTGGCAAAAGCGCAGTTGGTATTGAGGTCCCAAATCAGCTGGCTGCGCGAGTGACATTAAAAGAAGTAATCACTTCACCACAGTTTAAGGGAGTAAAAAGTAAATTAGCGATTGCCCTTGGTCGCGATGTTGCTGGCGCTCCAGTGGCAATTGACCTAGAGAAAATGCCTCACTTGATGGTGGCTGGTGCTACCGGTTCTGGTAAAAGTGTCTGTATTAATGCCATCATCTCGACTTATCTTTTCCATAATTCGCCGGAGGATCTGCGTTTCATTTTAATCGACCCAAAACGAGTTGAGCTGACGAATTACAACGGTATCTCACATCTTTTGACCCCAGTAGTAATTGATATTGATAAGACCGTTTCGGCCCTCAAGTGGGTAGTTTATGAAATGGAAAGACGTTATAAAGTTTTTTCTGATCTTGGCAAGCGCAATATTCAGGCATATAATGAAGCACCAGGTCCTGAAGGTAAGATACCATTTGTTGTAGTCATTATTGATGAATTAGCGGACTTGATGGCGGCTTCTGCCAATGAGGTTGAGGCTTCAATCGTTCGAATTGCCCAAATGGCCCGCGCCACCGGGATCCATTTGGTTGTTGCTACTCAACGTCCTTCAGTCGATGTCCTTACGGGTTTAATTAAGGCCAATATTACTTCGCGTATTGCTTTTGCCACTGCTTCCCAGGTTGATTCACGCACCATCCTTGACATGGCTGGAGCAGAAAAGCTTTTAGGCAATGGCGACATGCTTTTCATCGGCAATGGTCTTTCAAAACCCAGACGCGTTCAGGGTTCATTTATTTCTGACAAAGAGATTAATGATTTGGTTAATTTTATTAAAAGACAAAGTGAAGCGCAGTATGACGAATCGATCCTGACTTTTCGACCAGCTAAATCTTCCTCCGGCCGGCATGAGGCAATTGATGATGATCTGTATGATGAAGCCGTCCAAGTAGTCTTAAATTCCGGCCACGCTTCGGCTTCTTTGCTTCAGCGCAGACTGCGTGTGGGCTATGCTCGAGCAGCTAGACTACTTGATATGATGGAGCAAGAAGGTGTTATCGGTCCGGCTAATGGCGCAAAGCCACGCGATATTTTAATTGATGTAAATCAAAATACTGGCGGGGTTGACAACAATCAATATCCGAAATATTAAAAGGAAGTAATCACACAGATAATTACACAGATAAAGCACAGATAAATCAAATCTGTGTTAATCTGTGTGAGAGATCTGTGTGGTCAACCTCGATATTAAATTTTAACTAAAGAAAATGGTCGCAGCAGGATTCAGCAAAAGATTAATTCGAACAGCCCTGACTCTTGGAGAAAAGCTAAGACGTGCGAGAAAACGCAAGGGCGTTGATTTGATTGAAGCAGAGCTTTCTACCAAGATCCGAGCGAAATATCTTGAAGCCTTGGAAAATGAAGATTTCGATCTTCTGCCAAACGATGTCTATGTTAAAGGATTTTTGACCACTTATGCCCAGTATCTAGGGCTTCCTCCAGAGAAAATCGTCAAGCTCTACCGGCAGCAGAAAACTACCAGCAAAACCAAAGATGATGCTACTTTTATTGCCACAAAGGCACTTAAGGAAAAGTCGCTAGTTATTACCCCCAAACTGGTAGTAATTACTCTCGGAATTTTATTTTGCATCTCTGCAGTTATCTATATTGTGTTTCAGGTCTTAAGCTTTGCTTCAGTGCCGCGTCTGGTCATCGATACACCAACCAAAGATATGGTGGTTGAAGAAGAGAATATTAAGGTTGCCGGCATAACCGATCCCGGAGTCAACTTGAAAGTCAATAAAGAGCCGATTACCGTGGACTCGAATGGCAAATTCGAGAGAGAGATTACTTTGCAAAAGGGCTTAAATACAATTGTTATTACTGCAACCAATAAAGCTAACAAAGAGGCAAGCCGGGTCTTTGTGGTGGAAAGAAAAATAAAGACAGCAAAAAAATAAATAGGTTTGAATTTAAAAGGAGTTTTATGCCTAAAAAAGCTACTAGGTCTGGAGGGGATAGTGAGTTGAGAAAAGCTAAATCGGCAGCACTAGATGTTGCTCTAGCCTCAATCGAAAAACAGTTTGGCAAGGGCTCGATAATGAAATATGGAGCCGATACCAAACTCGATGTTCCAGTTATTCCTACCGGCTCTTTCGCACTTGATCTAGCGCTTGGCGTTGGCGGTTTGCCACGCGGTCGGGTGGTAGAAATCTATGGCCCAGAAGCTTCCGGTAAAACCACTTTGGCAATTTCGGTGATTGCTCAGGCCCAAAAGACGGGAGGGCTGGCGGCTTTTATTGACGCTGAACACGCATTTGATCCGGAGTATGCTAAAAGAATTGGTGTCAACTTGGACGATCTCTTAATCTCCCAGCCGGATACTGGCGAACAAGCATTGGAAATCTGTGAGACTTTGGTCAGGTCGAATGCCATTGATGTCATTGTCATCGATTCGGTTGCTGCTCTTGTTCCACGAGCGGAAATTGAAGGTGAAATGGGTGATGCAATGATGGGAGTACAGGCGCGACTGATGTCACAAGCTCTGCGAAAGCTGACCGGAGTAATTTCCAAATCCAAAACGATGGTGATTTTTATCAACCAAATCCGAATGAAAATCGGTGTTATGTTTGGTAATCCGGAAACGACAACCGGCGGTAATGCTCTGAAGTTTTATGCTTCAGTTCGGCTGGAAATCCGCCGCAAAGCAACACTGAAAAAAGGTGAGGAAAATGTTGGCAACCATGTTGGCGTTAAAGTAGTCAAGAATAAGGTAGCGCCACCATTCAAGATGGCCGAATTTGATATTATGTTTGGTCAAGGAATTGATACCGAGGGTGAAATAATTGATCTTGGTGTTGCCGAAGGCATAATTGAAAAAGCTGGTGCTTGGCTATCGTATGCCGGCGAAAAAATCGGTCAAGGTAAAGAGGGTGCCCGGGTATTTCTGAAAGAAAATCCCAAAATCACCGACGAAATAAAGAAGAAAATCATCGAAAAGATGAAAGAGGAATAAGATTCGAACTATGTATATTCCTCGCAATCCATTGGGCTATAAGAAGTTAAGGACTTGGCAACAGGCGAATGAGATTTTTCAGTTGACGGAGGAATTTGTTAAAACGCTGCCGAAATATCATCCGGAGACTAGGCAGAAGACGATGGACACCACCGATCATATGTTACGATCGGCACGGTCGGTGGTGAGAAATACTGAAGAGGGCTTTTCACGGGCTAGCACTAAAGAATATGTGACATTTCTTGGATTTTCCAAAGGGTCATTAGAAGAACTTTTGAATGATTATGAATATTGCCGGCGAAATAAGTTGGGCGATCTAAAAATTGCCGATCGGGCGATTTTTCTCTGCAAAGGTGAGGGAAAAATGCTCCACAACCAAATGGAAGCGCTGGAGAGAAAAAGAATAGGTGATGGCGCGGTCTCCGCAAATGAAAAATATCATCAAGTGAGAAACCGTCAAGTTCAGAAAGAAAAGGAATTCGATGAATATCTGAAGGGGATATTAAAGAATGTTAGGGGGAAAGGCAATAAGGGAGGTTAGGGGAGATTAAGGGGAGAGGGAGAAGTCGGGGGAGAGAGATTAAGGGGAACCCCCTAAAATCTCTTAATATCCCCTAATTTCCCCTAAACTCCCCTTAAATTCCCATAGACCATGAAGAAACTAAAACCACTCGAATATGCCTTTTTTCTGCTCAAACTTCGCGATCGGAGTATTGGAGAATTGGAGGGAAAGATGGAGCACAAAGAATACTCGCCGCAGGAAATTTCCGAGACGATTGATTTTCTAATTGCCAAAGAATTTCTTGACGATGAGCGTTTTGCCCGCAATTTTGTTCGCTTCAAGAAGTCGCTAAAGCCGACCGGCAAATATTACTTGCGATCAAAATTGATCGAGAAAAAAGTTCCAAATGAGATTATTGAAAAAACCCTCTCCGAGTCGCTTGACGAACCATCGGAAATTGAAGAGCTGGCCGACAGCTGGCTTTCTCATCACAAAAATATTCCCAGAGAAAAACTTTATGAAAAACTCTCGCGTCATCTGCTATCTCGCGGCTTTGAGTGGGAAAAAGTCCGAGAAGTTGTTGCGGAAAAAATGTGATACAATAGAAAGAGAAATCAGGAGGCCAGGTAGTAGAAATTTGACTAATTTTCTGCCTAGCTTTCTGTGTAGTCTATCGATTGGACAAGTAACCAGATCAGATATAAACTAAATATAAATACAGAAAATTAGTGAAAGCTGTCAAATTTTCACTTCCCGGGAGGGGAATGTTTAATAAAACAACTCATAAGCAATTTGTTCTCTGGTTTTCTGATGTCGGGAAAAGTGATGTCGGAGTTGTCGGTGGCAAGGGCGCCAATTTAGGTGAGCTAACCCAAGCCGGCTTCCCAGTACCAAATGGTTTTATTGTCACTGCCGACGCCTATTTTTATTTCTTAAAAGAAACTGGCATTAGTCCAGCGATCCAGAAAGCGGTCAGGGGTCTCAATCCTGAGGACTCAAAAAAACTCAACGCCCTTTCCAGGGTGATAAAAAGGCATATCCTGTTAGCAAAAATGCCGACAATACTTAGCAAAGAGATAATTGATAATTATCACAAACTTGGAAATATTCCGGTCGCAGTGCGCTCTTCAGCAACTGCCGAAGATTTGCCAGATGCATCTTTCGCTGGCCAACAGATGACATTTCTAAATACCAAAGGTGATGCCGAAGTTGTAGAAGCAGTCCAGAAATGTTTTGCTTCTCTTTTTGAGGCTAGAGCAATCTATTATCGCGCAGTTAACAAATATGACCAAATGAAAGTTGGGCTGGCTGTGCCGGTGCAAATTATGGTCCAATCAGAACGCTCTGGTGTGATGTTCACTGCTGAGCCAACAACTGGCGCTCTCGACAAATTAGTCATTGAAGCCGGCTACGGGCTTGGTGAAGCAGTAGTCTCTGGTTCTGTGACGCCAGATCGTTATACTGTTGATAAAACATCAGAGAAAATTGTCTCTAAAGAAGTTAACAGTCAGGAGTGGAAGATTATTCGCGATACCAAAGGTGGTGATAAACATGTCTCAGTACCTCTAGCTGATCGCAAGGATCAGAAGCTCTCTGATAGTGAAATCTTAGAGCTGGCAAAAATCGGCAAAAAAATTGAAGAACACTATAACTCACCGCAAGACACAGAGTTTGCGATTGAAAAAGGCAAAATCTACATGGTCCAGTCACGGCCGATTACAACATTAAATCAAAATGCAAAAATCAAAGATCAAAATGAAGGAGTAAAATCTATTGAAGAAAATAAAGCAGAAATAATCCTAAAAGGGGCGGCGGCATCAATGGGTATTGTCTCAGGGCCGGTCAAAATCATTCATCATCATGAAGAAATTGATAAGGTCGAAGAGGGCGATATTTTGGTTACCGAAATGACGACGCCGGATTTTGTGCCAGCGATGAAACGGGCGAAAGGGATTGTTACTGATACCGGCGGCCGAACTTGTCACGCCGCAATCGTCAGTCGGGAGCTAGGTATTCCTTGCGTTGTTGGTACTGCGACCGCGACTTCAAAGTTAAAAACTAGCCAGATTGTTACAGTTGACGGTTCAAAGGGCTTGGTTTATAAAGGTGTAGTAAAGCCAAAAGCTGGACCACAGGAGGTTATTGGCACAAAGCCAGCTGGCTCTGGTAGTATGCTGGTGGAGGAAATCCCAATCACTGGCACAAAGGTCTATCTTAATTTGGCTGAGCCAGAGGGCGCCGAAGAAGCGGCTCGCTTACCAGTTGATGGCGTTGGACTTCTTCGGGCTGAATTTATGATTGCCGGCATTGGCGAGCACCCGCGGGCGATGATTGAGGCTGGCCGGGGTGAGGAATTTACTAAAAAACTTACAGAGGGCATTGCTAAAATTGCTTCGGCTTTTGCCCCGCGGCCAGTGGTTTATCGCGCCACAGATTTCAAAACTAACGAGTATAAAAATCTCAAAGGTGGTGAGAAATTCGAAAAAGACGAAGAAAATCCAATGATCGGCATGCGCGGCGCTTTGCGCTATATCACTGATCCAGAAGTCTTTAACCTAGAGCTTGCAGCGCTGAAAATTGTTCGTGATAAAATGGATTTAGTAAATACACATCTGATGATTCCATTCGTCCGTACAGTTGATGAGATGCGCAAGTGTAAAGAACTTGTTGAAGCTGCTGGATTACGCCGCGGTCCGGATTTCAAGCTTTGGATGATGGTTGAAGTGCCATCAAACGTCATACTTCTCGAGAAATTTATTGATGTTGGCATTGATGGCATTTCTCTTGGCACTAATGATTTAACCCAACTTACGCTTGGCGCTGATCGCGATAATCAAACTCTGGCCAAAGTTTTTGATGAGCGCGATGAAGCAATTGGACTCTCAGTTTCCTATGTGGTTAAGACTTGCCGCAAACGCGGTATAACTTCATCAGTCTGCGGCCAGGCGCCATCAGTATTTCCGGAATTTACGGAAATGATGGTTCGAAATGGTGCGACTTCAGTTTCAGTGACGCCGGATGTGGCAGTTGCGACCCGCAAAATTATCGCTTCCGTCGAACGCCGCTTAATAATGCAAAATATTATTGATAGATAAAAATAGGTAGTAAGTACGCGGACAATTACACGGAACTGACACGGAACAACAAGAATCAAATCTTGATTCTTTTTTGTTTTTGCTCTATTATAAAAATGCGGAATCTTACCTAAGGAGGTGAGGGCTTTCGCAGTTGGGGTTTCACCTGATCCGGCCGGTCCTTGCTCTCCTTTGATATCGGTATTGCAAAGATCGGCCGACAAATCTCCGCCGAGCCAGCTCCTCCCATCATTACGGATGCCGACACTTTCGCATCCGAAAGCAGCCGGCTCGGCGATGACGATACGATACCGGGGCAGCCCCGTAGAACGGGGCTGCCCACCCTCCTTCTCAAGGAGGATTTTTTTGTTTTTACCCTCAAAATCTGCTAAAATTTGGGTGACTGGTGGGATCGCATAGTTGGCCTAGTGCGCGCGCTTGGAAAGCGCGTAAGCCCGCAAGGGCTTCGTGGGTTCAAATCCCACTCCCACCGCCAGTCAACTTATGAAGGAAGGATAAAAAAATGAATATTAATAAATTGAAAAACAACAAATTTTATTTCGGTAAATTAAAGAATCTTGAAGAACATCAGGGCTGGATTGTCGGATCGTTTTACGATAAAGATGATCCACGAAAATGTGATTTTATGGAGATTGTTTACAGAGAACACAAAGCCGGCGACACGTCTCCGCCACATTATCACGAGAAGAAGGTCGAACTTCTAATTATGCTTAAAGGAAAAGCCGAGTACCAAATTAATGATAAAAAAATCAAACTTGCATCCGGAGATTACTTTTTCGCTGATGTAAATAATGTCATTTCCGGAAAGTTCCTAGAATCTTCAAAAATAATCGCAATTCATTCACCAAGTATCCCGGGCGACAAGAAACTCTGGGATGGAAAGTTCTAGATCCGAGTGTCCCGCCAGTCATAGTTTGGGACTTTTTTTACGCGCATATTGAGGCAAGAATGAGAGTAAAACAAGGAAATACCTTTCGGGGTCTTTTTTGATTGCAAACATGCTTGTTCTGGCAGTTAGTTCAAAGACCCCACATGGGTCTGGAACTTTTTGAATAAACTCAAAAATCCCATTACTTTGGGACTTTTTCTGACAAATCAGCCAGTACGACAATTTTCTTTTCCAGCTCATAACCTTTACAGTGTTTTAAAATCCCAGAATAGGATGCTAAATTGTCAACATTAACTTTTTTAATCATCCTTTTTCTCATTTTAGTTCTCAACACTATACAATTTGGCAAAATGACATAACCCAGAAAATCAATCCCTTGTCTTGGTCTTCTAATCAACACCTTATTTTCGTGCAACCGAAGTTTGAGTCTTGACCCGAGAAAATTTTGGATTTGCGGAATTAAGTTGTTGAATTCACTATATGATCGACTCAATATTACAAAATCATCACAATATCTGACATAATACTTGAGATGAAGTTGATGCTTGATAAACTTATCGAGCTCATTCAAGTAAATATTGGCAAATAACTGGCTGGTCAGGTTGCCTATCGGAATTTCAGTTTGGCTAAACAGTGGCTTTTGCCGCAGACAAAAGCTCTCTCTCTCTCTCTCGATTCGCGCCGCAGGCGAATCGAGAGGAAAACTGGCCAATATTTCGCCTAAAAGCCGTAAAACATTGCGATCTTTGATTTTTCTTTCAATCATTTCCAGCAATATTTCATGATCAACCGAGGCGAAGAACTTTTTAACATCACACTTCAGCGCAAAACACTCCCAGGAGTAGTTTTTGCTGATTTTTCTGATAAAGCTATCCAGTTTTCTGACCGCTTTATGGGTTCCTTTACCCAAACGACAGGAATATGAGTCAAAGCAGAAAGTTCTGTCAAAAATCGGATAAAGAATTCGGTATATGGCATGATGTAAAATTCGATCCACCACTTCCGCTTTTTGAATATTTCGAAGTTTTGGATCATTAATGTAAAATGAACTGTAGTGACCATGCCGATAAGTTTTGTTTTTAAGCGCCAAATGAAGCTCATATAAGTTATCGGCTAAATTTCGTTCAAACAATTGAACATCTTCTTTTTTCCGCTTGCCAGAGCGAAATTCCTTCCAAGCCAAAAACAAATTCTCATAGCTAATTATTTTATCAAAGAGGTTTTCCATGAATAGTGATATCCCGATTATCCAAAAAGTTTATGATTTCTATCGTGAATTTTATCTTCTAATTCCACAAATGCCAAAACAGGATCGCCACACTTCCGGCGAGAAAATCCAAAATCTCTGCCTCGAATTTATCCAAAGCCTAATTTATGCCAGCCGAACCGAGAAGAAAAACAAATTTGCTTACTTGGAAAAAGCCGCCATGCAATTGGATCTGCTAAAATTGCTACTTCGATTATCTGAAGACACCAAATCAATACCGACCAAAAGATATTTAGATCTCTCGGAAAAATTATAGGTGATTGGTAAAATGCTCGGCGGCTGGATCAGAAGTTTAAACTAATCTGAACTTAAAAGCAAAACTCCCGTAAACTACGGGAGAAATATCGAAAGTTGTGGCGGAACACCCAATGGTTGCTCGCATTCCAGACGATGTCGGGGCTGACATAGTCCGTGTTGAGCCACAGGCCATCGTTATTGTGTTCAACGTTGAAGACCTTGAGATCGCCATCGGAGTCCGAAATCGGCTCCATGGCGATCAGCTTCCACTCGCCGAGCGGCTGGTTGAGATAGTGACGGCGGATCTCCGGGCCATCCGACGCCAGGCAGAGCTTCCAACCGAGCTTCAGTCCGGCTTCGTAGCTCTGGAAGCGGGTGGCACCATTGGGGTAGCCGAGTTCCTCGTTGGAGGCGCAGACGAACTCGACGTCCTCCTCGACTTGCGGGATGCTGGCTGCAAAAGCCCGCTTCCCCGTGATGT
>CAZHFJ010000014.1:0-5664 GCA_964531145.1 uncultured Candidatus Saccharibacteria bacterium
GGAGGGATATGGTTAAAGAAGAGAAAAAATCATGGACAGGCAGTGGGTCGATTTTTGTCGGCTGTTTGCTGCTCGGTATGGGGGTTGGTTTTCTTTACAATCAACTGGTGGTCGGACTCTTTATCGGTATGGGCGCAGGATTTATTCTGGCTGCGTTTGCTCACGGTCGCAAGTAGAGAATATACTGCTCTTTACGGATAAAGTCAGAATTTGACGAATATCTATTAGAATATCTATTAATATAGTATGAATAAAGTATCGAAGAACAATAAGGAGGTATCACAATGTCCGACCTGTGGGATGGTCCGTTGATATATCTGCAAGTAGCAAAGCATCCAAAGGCAACTAGGAGTTTGCCGAAAATCCGGCTCTGGCCGAACGCTGCCATCCTGCCTCCTTTCTGGCGGCTATCCCGATTGTTGGGAGTTGGTAGCAAAAGTAATCTCCCAAATTCAGCCCGGGGCTGATGTCGTGGCATCAGCGTTTTCCCAGCGCCCCGTCCTCCCTGACGGGGCGTTTTTCTTTTTAGAGATGTTTGCATTCGGCGTCATAATATGCTATAAAAGTATTACTAAGGAGGCATTTTTTAGTTTTGCATAAACATGGCCAGGGATTATCCGTTAGCAAAAGTTAGAAATATCGGCATTGCCGCTCATATTGACGCTGGGAAAACTACAGTCACAGAGCGAGTTCTTTATTATACCGGTAAAAAGCATAAGATTGGTGAAGTTCATAAAGGCGAAGCCGAGATGGACTGGATGGCGCAGGAAAAAGAACGCGGCATTACCATCACTTCTGCTGCCACCAGCTGTTTTTGGAAAGATAATCGGATTAATATTATTGACACTCCCGGCCATGTTGATTTTACCGTTGAAGTCGAGCGCTCACTCCGAGTTCTTGATGGCGCAATTGTGGTTTTTGATGGTAAAAATGGGGTTGAGCCGCAATCGGAAACCGTTTGGCGCCAGGCGGATAAATACAATATTCCGCGAATTTGTTTTATCAATAAACTTGATGCGATTGCCGGTGATTTTTATATGAGCTTGCAATCAATAAAGGATCGGCTTGGTGCTAATGCCGTTACCATGCAGCTGCCGATTGGTAAAGAGAGCGATTTTCGCGGCGTTGTTGATCTAATGAATAAAAAAGCTTATATTTGGCATACAGATGATCTTGGCAAGACTTTTGAAGAACAAGAAATCCCCTCTGAGATGCAGGCAGATGTTGAAAAATGGCATGCGGAGATGATTGAAAAAATTGTTGAGACTTCCAATGTACTCTTAGAGAAATTTTTGTCTGACGAAGAACCATCAGTAGAAGAATTGAAAAAAGCTTTACGCGCGGCAACAATTGCCGGCGAAATTTATCCGGTTTTTGCCGGCACTGCTCTGAAAAATAAAGGTATTCAGCCGCTCCTGGATGCGGTTATTGATTATCTGCCATCACCCTTGGATATTCCGTCAACCAAAGCTAAGGAAGCTGGATTAGATGAAGAAATAGAACTAAAAGTTTCAGATGATGGCCCATTTGTGGCATTGGCTTTTAAAATTGCCGCTGATCCATATGTTGGTAAGTTAACATTTTTCCGCGTCTATTCGGGAAAATTATCTGCTGGCAGCTATGTGGTTAATACTAGATCCGGCGAAAAAGAACGCATCGGCCGAATTTTGCGAATGCATGCCAATCATCGCGAGGAAGTTTCAGAAGTATATTCTGGTGAAATCGCTGCTGCTGTTGGTCTCAAAGCGACTTCCACCGGCGATACGCTTTGTGATCCAACGCATAAGTATATTCTTGAGCAAATTACTTTTCCAGAGCCGGTTATTTCGATTGCCATCGAACCGAGAACTAAGGCTGGCCAGGAAAAAATGGGAATAGCACTTTCGCGTCTGGCCGAAGAGGACCCGACTTTTCGTGTCTCAACCGATGAAGAAACTGGACAGACGATTATTGCTGGCATGGGCGAATTGCATCTGGAAATTATTGTTGATCGGATGAAACGAGAATTTAAAGTTGAAGCAAATGTTGGCAATCCACAAGTAGCCTATAAGGAAACCATTCATGGTCACATCAAGCAGGAGGGTAAGTATATTCGACAATCCGGTGGCCGAGGCCAGTATGGGCATGTATTTCTTGAGATTGAACCAAATGAGCGTGGTGCTGGCAGCGAATTCGTCAATAAAATTGTTGGTGGCGCGATTCCCAAAGAGTTTATTCCGGCTTGTGAAGATGGTGTTGATGAAGCAATAAACAAAGGTGTTGTCGCTGGCTATCCGGTAGTTGATGTCAAAACGACGCTTTACGATGGGACTTATCATGAGGTTGACTCGTCTGAGATGGCTTTCAAAATTGCTTCATCAATGGCTTTTCAAGAAGGTTTCAAAAAAGCTAATCCAGTTCTTCTTGAGCCAATTATGAAGGTTGAAGTGATCGTTCCGGAAGAATTTATCGGTGATATTGTTGGCGATCTTAATTCGCGGCGCGGCCAGATTAAAGAAATGACTGATCGGGCCGGCGCCAAAGTTGTTGATGCCGAGGTGCCATTAGCTACAATGTTTGGTTATGCCACCAGCATGCGCAGTATGACTCAAGGCCGTGGCAATTACACGATGGAATTTGATCATTACGCAGAAGTTCCCAGAAGTATTGCCCAGGAGATAATTGAGGGGAAGAAATAGCATTGAGTATCGAATCATGAATTGTGAATCATGAATAAAATCTTTCAGAATATTCATAATTCAGTATTCAAAATTCAAAATTCCAAATATCGTTGACTTTTAATTAAATTTAGGTTAGGATAAAATAGAAATAATAATGAAGTAATTACACAGATCTTCCACACAGATAAAACACTGATAGAATTCGTGCCAATCCCTGCCTGCGGCAGGCAGGCGTGTATGAGATCCGTGTATATAAGGAGAAAAAATGGCTGCAGAAAAATTTGAAAGAACCAAACCGCATGTAAATGTTGGCACAATTGGACATGTTGATCACGGTAAGACAACGCTCACAGCGGCTATTACCAAGGTACTGTCCAAGGAAGGCAAGGCAAAGGAAGTTAAATTTGACGAAATTGACAACGCTCCAGAGGAAAAAGAGCGAGGTATTACTATTGCTACTTCCCATCAGGAGTATGAGACTGACAAGCGTCATTATGCTCACGTTGATTGTCCAGGTCATGCAGACTACGTTAAAAATATGATCACTGGCGCAGCCCAGATGGACGGCGCAATTTTGGTTGTCTCAGCCGCTGACGGCCCAATGCCGCAGACTAGAGAACATATTCTCCTGGTCCGACAGGTTGGCGTGCCAAAGATCGTTGTCTTTTTAAACAAGATTGATATGGTTGACGATCCAGAGCTCATTGACCTAGTTGAAATGGAAATTCGCGAGCTTCTAAATAAATATAAATTTGAGGGAGACCAAACCCCAATTATTCGCGGCTCAGCGCTAAAAGCGCTTGAAGGTGATGCTGAGGCTGAGAAATCTATCAAGGAGCTCCTGGATGCAGTTGATTCATGGATTCCGGAGCCAAAGAGAGATATTGATAAGCCATTCTTGATGCCAGTTGAGGATGTTTTCTCAATCAAAGGTCGTGGTACTGTTGCTACCGGTCGTGTTGAGCGCGGTGTTGTCAAGGTTAATGAGGAAGTTGAGATCGTCGGAATTAGAAAAACTACTAAAACTGTTGTTACTGGTGTCGAGATGTTCAGAAAGATGCTTGATCAAGGTCAGGCTGGAGATAATATTGGTGTGCTACTTCGCGGCATTGAGCGTGAAGATATTGAGCGCGGCCAAGTTTTGGCCAAACCAGGTACCGTTACTCCACACACCGAATTTGAAGCACAGGTCTATGTTCTGACCAAAGAAGAAGGTGGACGACACACTCCTTTCACCAAAGGCTATAAACCTCAATTCTATATCCGAACAACTGATGTTACCGGTGAAGTTGAGTTTGACGGCGAAATGGTTATGCCTGGCGATGAAGTTAACATCAAAGTTAAACTTATTGTCCCTGTTGCCCTTGAAGAGAATTTACGCTTTGCTGTTCGAGAAGGTGGCAAGACTGTTGGTGCTGGTGTTGTAACTAAGGTTATCAAGTAAAGAAGTTTTTTTAAGGAGAGTTGTGACGGCGGCAAAAGAAACAATCAAACAGAAAATCAGGATTAAGCTCAAAGCTTACGATTATCGGATAATTGATAAGTCTGCTAATGAAATTATTGAAACTGCAACAAGGTCTGGCACTCATGTGATTGGGCCGATCCCTCTCCCAACAGAAACCTCAAAATTAACCGTTATTAAATCGCCAAATATTTTCAAGAATAGTCGCGAGCAGTTTGAAATGCGGGTGCATAAACGCTTGATTGATGTCATAAATCCGACAGCAAAGACGATAGATTCTCTTATGAGTTTGGATTTACCAGCAGGCGTTGACATCGAGATAAAAATGTAATATAGTCTAGTTGGTGAACAAATTCACAATTTAGACGCAACAAGACCATGGATAACATCTCGCCCCGAGGCGGAAGGTTCCAGGTCAATTGTTGTTTAATTATGGTGATGAAAATCTTAATTGGTAAAAAATTAAAAATGACCCGAATCTTTGACAAAGATGGGGTCGAGAGATCAGTAACGGCAGTTGAAGCCAAACCAGCTGAAGTTTTGACTATTATTGATGAGAGTAAAAGCGGTTATAATGCCGTCAAAGTTAAAATCCAAAATAGAAAAAAGATAAAAATGACAGAGTTTAGAACAGATAAAGTTGCAAGTGGAGAGTTTAAAGTTGGAGAGAAATTGGAAGTTTCTTCCTTTGCTGTTGGTGATAAAGTTATGGTTGTCGGTAAGAGCAAGGGAAAAGGCTTTGCTGGAGCGATAAAAAGGCATGGCTTCTCCAGCGGACCGCAGACACATGGCTCTGGTCATCATCGCCGAGTTGGCTCGATTGGATCAATGTTTCCGCAACATGTCCTTAAGGGCCAGAAAATGCCGGGACGTATGGGGAATGATCGGGTGACAGTGAAAAATTTAGAGATCCTTGATGTTGATCCAGCCCATAATATTATCTTAATTTCTGGTGCAATCCCTGGAAGTAACGGCTCAGAGGTTATGGTTAGCACAAAGTAATTATGAAAATCGAATTTTATAAAAAATCTGGTGAAAAAGACACGGCGCGAGAATATCCCAAGATTCTAGAATCGGAAATCTCAGATTCTAGAATCTTGGAGTATATCCGCTATTTGCGAGCAGCTGAAAGGTCTGCAATTGCCGATACCAAAGATAGAAGCGAAGTTGCCGGTGGCGGCAGGAAACCCTGGAGACAAAAAGGTACAGGACAGGCTAGACACGGATCACGTCGATCGCCAATTTGGGTTGGCGGCGGCATCACCTTTGGCCCAAACAGCGAACGTAATTTTGCGATTAGAATGAACAAAAAAGAGCGTCGAGCAGCCCTGCTCGCAGCTGTATATTCCAAGGTAAAAGATAAATTGGCAATTGGGGTCAGCGATCTTAAATTTTCCATTCCAAAAACTAAAGAAGCTGCTAAAGTTTTGGAAAAACTGCCGC
Source organism: uncultured Candidatus Saccharibacteria bacterium (assembly GCA_964531145.1). Taxonomy (GTDB): domain Bacteria; phylum Patescibacteriota; class UBA1384; order XYA2-FULL-43-10; family CAINNR01; genus CAZHFJ01. The sequence continues at coordinate 5,566 of CAZHFJ010000014.1, forward strand.
TCAAGGGTAAGACTGTGGTTTTCCTACCCGGAGGTGATGATAATTTTAAAAAGTCTTTTCAGAATATCTCATATTGCACACTTATGTCTCCAGAAAAAC
>CAZHFJ010000014.1:5764-12643 GCA_964531145.1 uncultured Candidatus Saccharibacteria bacterium
TCGGGAAAGGCAAAATAAAATGGCAACTTTGATCAAAAAACCAATTATTTCTGAAAAGGCCTTTTCTCTGGCTGGCGAAGGAGTTTATGTATTTTTAGTTGCGAGAAGCGCAAATAAACAGGCGATTGCTAGCGAGATCAAAAAACGTTTTAAGGTTGACGTTGTTGACGTCAGAATTATCAATATTCCAGGTAAAGTTAAAAGAGTTGGTCGGAAGTTCGGGACCAGGTCAGATATTAAAAAAGCCCTAGTCAAAATCAAAAAAGGTCAGCAAATTGCCATTTTCGAGACAGAGACGAAAAAAAGTCAAAAGTCCGTGCCTACCCTGCCTACCGGACAGGCAGGCGGCAGGCAGGCAAAAGTCAAAAGTCAAAATGACAAAGACAAGAATAAAAAACAAACATTATCCTCTTAATTTATACCTATGGCGCTTCGAAAATTAAAACCAGTGAGTAATGCAAGACGTGGTACCAGTTACCTAGATAATTCTTTAATCTCTAAAGATAAGGCGCCAAAGTCTCTTCGGGCAGTCTTGCAAAAAAGATCCGGTCGAAATAATACTGGCAAAATTACTGTAGCTCACCGTGGCGGTGGTTCGAAACGATTTTATCGTCTGGTGAATTTTGATTTTCGCAATGGCAAGAAAGCCAAGGTACTGGCAATCGAATATGATCCAAACCGGAGAGCTAATGTTGCTAGAATTCAGTATGATGATGGTGGAGAGGATTATATTTTAGCGGCTGACAAACTAAAGGTTGGCGCTTCTGTTGAGAGCGGTCAGAATGTCCCGATTAAAGCTGGCAACCGAACCAGGGTGGGCAACATCCCGGTTGGAACGCCGATTCATAATATTGAGCTTCTTCCTGGTCTTGGTGGAAAGCTTTGTCGCAGCGCCGGCAACTGGGCAACCCTGCTTGGCGCTAAATCTGGTTTTGCTCAAATAAAACTTCCTAGTAGAGAGGTGAGAAAAATAAAAGATGAATGCTTTGCTTCAATCGGTGCGATCGGAAACGCTGATGTGATGAATATAAGTTTTGGTAAAGCCGGAAGAATTAGGCACAAGGGGATCCGCCCGACCGTTCGCGGAAAGGCTAAGAATGCTGTTGATCACCCACATGGTGGCGGTGAAGGCGGTACGTCCATTGGACTGCCGATGCCCAAGACTCCTTGGGGTGTCCCAACTTTAGGCTTTCGGACCAGAAATCGCAAGAAAAAATCTGGCAAATTTATCATTAAACGCAGGAGTTAAGATGTCACGTTCGCTCAAAAAAGGCCCATACGTTGATGAACGGCTCCTTAAAAAAATAGCTGCCCTGAAAAAAGGTGCAAAGAATGTGAAGATTATGACCTGGTCTCGCGACTGCGTAATTTCGCCAGAAATGGTTGGCGTAACAATTGCTGTTCACAATGGCAGGGAACATATTCCGGTTTTTGTCGTTGAAGATATGATTGGCCATCGTCTCGGTGAATTTGCGCCAACACGGCGCTTTCGTAAACATGGTGGTCGCATGGCTCGCGAGCAAGAGATGCCAAAAGGCTCCCCGGCAGCACCAGTGCCAGAGGCAGAAGTAACTGAAGAGAAATAAATGAAAATAATTCAAAAATCAAAACTCCGTGCCTACCCTGCCTACCGGACAGGCAGGCGGCAGGCAGGCAAAAATCAAAATGATAGTAAGCACTCCGTGCTCGGTCTATCAAATAGTGGAGCCACGCAGTGGCTACCAGAATTTTGCACTTTGCATTTTGCATTTTAAATTTTTTATCATGGAAATTAAAGTTAGAAGTAAATATCTGCGGATTTCACCACGAAAGTTGCGAATGCTGCTTCCTTTAGTTCGGGGCAAAAACGCTCTTGAGGCAAAGAGAATCTTGCAGTTCCAGCCAGGAAAAGGCGCTTCCATAGTTGAAAATTTACTTGGAAGTGCTCTTGCGGTCGCTAAAAGCTCTGAAGTTAACCCTGAGTTGTTTATGATCAAAAAAATTGTCTGCGACGAGGGGCCAAGACTGAAACGTGGTAAACCAGCGTCTAGGGGCAGAGTGATGCCGATAACCAAGCGCCAAAGTCACTTGGCCTTAACTTTAGCTGATACCAATCAACCTCCCCGAAAACCACAAGAAGAAAAAGATAAGACAAAAGAGCCTGCCGGCAAGGCAGAAGTAAAAGAAGTAAAAAAAGAAGATAAAGAAAATAATGGGACAAAAAGTTAACCCAACAAGCTGGAGATTGAAAGTTAATGAGACCTGGAAATCTCGTTGGTTTGGTCGTGGCAATTTTGCCAACATGCTGCACGAGGACTTGAATATCCGTAAATATTTAATGGACGAATTTCGCACGGCCGCAATTTCTAAGGTAGAAATTGATCGCGACGCCAATAAAATTACTGTTGGGATTAAGACTGCCAGGCCGGGTGTCATTATTGGCAAAGGTGGAGTTAGTGCCAGTAAAATCAAGGAAGGAATTGAGCGGCTTGTTCGCGGCAGTAAGGTTAAAATTAATATTCTCGAAGTCAAAAATCCTGATGCCGACGCTGGCGTTATTGCTCAAAATATTGCCGCCCAAATTGAAAAACGAATTCCATATCGCCGGGTAATGAAGCAAGCAATCAATAAAGCTGAGCAAGCAGGAGTTAAGGGTATTAAAGTCCAGATCTCTGGCAGATTAAATGGTGCGGAAATTGCCCGCTGTGAAAAAGCAATTTCTGGTCTTGTTCCACTTTCAACCATTAAGAGCCAGATTGACTTTACCTATCTTCCAGCTTTCACCACCTATGGGGTGATTGGTATCAAAGTCTGGGTTTACAAAGGTGAGACAAAATACGATATTCCGAACCGAATGGATGCTAATAATTTAGGACACTAAGTAAACGCTTAGCGTTTTGAGATGTTAATTCCGAAAAAAATGAAACACCGCAAACAGCAGAGGGGGAAATTACCGGGCCAAGCGTCACGTGGTTTTGCCATTAACTTCGGTAGCTATGCTTTAAAATCTCTTGATCGTGGTTGGATTTCCGCCCGTGAAATTGAAGCGGCTCGCCGGGCAATGACGAGATACATCAAGCGTGGTGGTCAAATCTGGATTAGGATTTTCCCTGATAAACCAGTTACTGCAACTTCTGCTGAGGTGCCAATGGGTTCCGGCAAAGGTTCAGTTGAGCATTTCGTTGCTACCGTAAAGCCGGGTACTGTGCTTTTTGAGATGGGTGGTGTTTCCCAGGATATTGCTCGCGAAGCAATGCGTTTGGCTGCCTACAAACTGCCAGTGAAAACCAAATTTTTAGTCAAGGAATAAATGAACAAAGATAAAATGAAAAAATGGAAAATGGCGAAAGACTCGGAGCTGCAAAAAGAGCTTGATACTTTGCAAAACGAGATTCTGCTGCTTAGAATTGATATCGCCAACCGTAAGACAAAAGGGATTCATCGAATTCGAACACTTAAGAGGGATATTGCGAGAATAAAAACTATAATTTCTATGCGTAAGGAGCAAAATGAGTAAAAAAAACCGAAGAGTTCACCCTGAGCGCAGTCGAAGGGGAAGAATTGTTTCACTGTCAATGAATGGTGTGGCTGTTGTTGACACTGAGCGTCAAAAAACTCATAAACTCTATGGTAAAAGCTTTAAAGTCAATAAGCGTATCAAGGCTAAATATTCGAAGGAAAAGTTAGAAATTGGTGATCAAGTCTTTATTAGAGAGAAGAGACCCCAGTCAAAAGATGTCCATTTTGAGATTATTAGGGTAGAAAAATAATGATTCAACCAGGTACACAACTTATTGTTGCTGATAATAGTGGTGCCAAAATTGTTGAGTGTATCACCACTCTTCATGGTGCAAAATCTAGCGCGGCAACGCTTGGTGAGGTAATCTCAGCTTCAGTGAAGGTTGCAACCCCAAGGGCAGCAGTCAAAAAGAAAGAAGTAGTTAATGCCGTAATTGTTCGTCAGCGCGTGGCATATCATAGACCTGATGGTTCCTATATTAGATTTTCTGAGAATGCGGTAGTTATCATTGATAAAGAAGGAAACCCTCGCGGAACTCGAGTTTTCGGCCCGATCCCAAGAGAGCTTCGCGATCGATTTATGAAGATAATTTCCTTAGCACCAGAGGTAATATAACCGCAGAAAATCACGGATAGAAATATTATGAAGATTAAAAAGAATGACAATGTGGTAATTCTTAAAGGCAAAGATCGGGGCAAAACCGGTGTAGTTGAGCGTGTTTTTCCAGCCCAAAATAAAGTTGTTGTTGCCGGTACCTTTGTTTATAAAAAAAGTGTCAAGCCGACGAGGAGAGCACCAAAAGGCGGAATCATTGAAATTAATGCTAAAATTCCTACTGCCAATGTTGCGATTATCTGTCCAAGCTGCTCTAAAATTACCCGTGTTGGTTACACTGTCGCCGGCGGCAAGAAAATTAGGATTTGTAAAAAATGTAAAGCCAGCCTTGAGATAACAAAGCAATAAAATGACTAACTTAGCAGAAACTTACAAAAGAGAAATTCGAACGAAGATGAAAGAATCTTTCGGCTATTCTAATGATTTGGCTATTCCTAGAATTACAAAGGTTACTGTAAACGTTGGGGCCGGGAAAGCTTTAGATTCTCCAGATCTCCTTAAAACCATCGAAGCGGATTTGGCCAAAATCACTGGGCAAAAGCCGAGAATCAATAAGTCAAAAAAATCGATTTCTGGTTTTAAATTACGTTCAGGACAGAGCGTGGGTTTGTCCGCAACTCTGCGCGGGAAAAGAATGTATGATTTTCTCGAAAAGCTAGCTGGTGTTGTTCTGCCGAGAATTCGTGACTTTCGTGGCCTCAAAGAAAAAAGTTTCGACAGAGAGGGAAATTATTCAATTGGTATTTCTGAGCACGTGATATTCCCTGAAATTAAGTTTGATAGTGTTAAAGAAATATTTGGCTTGCAAATCTGTATTACCACAAACGCAAAAACCCCTAAAGAAGGAAAAAAACTACTTGAGCTTTTTGGTTTCCCATTCGCCAAAAGTAATATTTCATCTATAAAATCAGTGTAGTTATTATAGTTAATTCATTTATATCTGTGTTTAATCAGTGGACAAAATCAGTGTAGTTAAGGAGTAAAGATGGCTCGAAAGGCCTTAATTGTAAAATCAGAAAGTCGTCCGAAATACAGCACCAGAATTGTCAGACGTTGCCGCGTTTGTGGTCGGAGACGTGGCTATATCCGAAAATTCGCTCTTTGCCGTATCTGTTTTCGTGAGATTGCCAGTCGGGGCGAGATCCCTGGAGTGACAAAATCAAGTTGGTAAAAAGAGGATATTATGGACCCAATAGCTGATTTACTTTCAACAATCAAAAATTCAATGGCTGCCCAGAAGGATCGAGCCCAAGTTGGCTATTCAAAAATTAAGGAAGAAATTTGCAAAATTTTAAGCCAAAAAGCCATTATCAATCATTTTGAAATTAAAAAAGATAACAGCCGTCAAGTGATTGTTGTCTATCTTAAAAATGATCGAAAAATATACCACCTAAGAAGAATCAGCAAACCTGGACGAAGAGTTTATGTTAAATCCCACGATATTAAAGCGCCTCTTTCTGGCCTTGGTTTCTTGATTATTTCAACCCCAAAGGGTGTTGTCGAAAGTCGAGAGGCAAAAAAGCTTGGCCTGGGCGGAGAAATTATCTGTGAGGTCTGGTAAAAAAATGCAAAGTTCAAAACTCCGTGCCTACCCTGCCTACCGGACAGGCAGGCGGCAGGCAGGCAAAACTCAAAATGATAGTAAGCACTCCGTGCTTGGACTATCAAATAATGCAGCCACGCAGTGGCTACCGAAGTTTTGCGTTTTCCGCCTCGGCAAGCCGGAGGCGAGACGGGTGAATTTTAAATTTTAAGTTTATTTATATGAGTCGAGTAGGCAATAAAAAAATAAGTATTCCCCAAGAAATGACAGTCGAGATTGTTGGCCGTGAGGTTAAAATCTCTGGCCCAAAAGGTGAGCAGAGTTTTGCCATGCCCGCGGGCATAACTGCCGAAGCCAAAGAGGGCAAGATAAAAGTTAGTCGTGCGGGAGATAGTAAATCCTTGCGCTCTTTACATGGGACTTCGGCCCGGATTATTGAAAATATGACTCTGGGACTATCCCAGGGATTCATAAAAAAGCTTGAATATAAGGGCGTTGGTTTTACTGCAGGAGTTGCTGATGGCAAAATTTCCATGCGCCTTGGTTACTCACATCCAGTAATTCTTCCTATCCCGAAATCGCTTAATGTTTCAGTCGTTAAAAACACCATTATTGTTGAAGGAACGGACAAGAGTGAAGTTGGTGCTTTTGCCGCCAAGATTCGTGAGACAAGAAAACCCGAAGTCTATAAAGGCAAAGGCATAAAATATCAGGGTGAATTTATTAAGAAGAAAGCTGGTAAGGCTGCCCAGACAACTACAGGTGCCTAACTACTAAGAGATAAAAATGACAAGAAAAAATATTCGCAAAATTGGCGTAAAAAACAAAATCGGCCAGACAATGAGGCCCAAGCTTTATGTTTTTCGTTCGAATAAAGAAATCTACGCCCAGATAATTGATGGGAGATCAGGTAAAATTCTTGTCTCAGCCAGCAGCCTAAAAATTCAAGACAAGAAGAATAAAACCCAGGTCGCTAAAATTGTTGGCCAAAAGTTGGCAGAGAAGGCAAAAGAAGCCAGTATTTCTCAAGTTATTTTTAACCGCAGAGGATATAAATATCATGGCCGAGTGGCTGCTTTGGCAGAAGGTGCCAGACAGAGTGGACTTAAATTTTAATCGGAAGAGTTATGAGAAATCAGAGTCGGGCCGTGCCCCGCAAGCTTGCAGGGCAGGCCATGCCTACCGGCAGGCAGGCAAAATTTGAAAGAGATAAGAAGAGATC
>CAZHFJ010000015.1:0-10246 GCA_964531145.1 uncultured Candidatus Saccharibacteria bacterium
TTTTCATCAATATATTCAAAATTAATTATCTTCATATTGGCTGGGAATTGGCTGAAAACTCTTTCCGGCCACTCAATAAAGATTAAATTATTTTCATCAACAACTAGCTCGTTATATCCGATCGCTTCCAAATCTTCATAATCACTTAGCCGATAAGCATCAATATGGACAAGATTTCTGTTTTCTACAGGATAAATTTTCATTATAACAAAAGTCGGACTGGTGATGTTCCTTTTGACGCCCAGTGCTTTGGCGATACTTCTGACAAAAGCAGTCTTGCCACTGCCAAGATTACCAACAAGGCCGACTAATTTGACGTCAGGATTTTCGGTTAGAAATTTTTTTGCTAACTTTTCCGTTTCCGATAAAGAATTTGAAATGTAGTCCATGAAAGTATCGCTGAAATTATAAAATAAATCCAAATATTCGGTCCGGTTTTTGCCAAGCCGGATGATTTTATAATCTTAACATCACTTTGAACTATTGGCAAGATTCTGTAAGAATCGCCGTACTGCGAAAGAATACCGGCAATTTCAACCGTATCGCCAACACGCATTTTTGGCTTTTGGATCCCGGTTCCTTCGCGAATTGATACTTGAATTTCTCCGCTTCCATGAATATAAAAAGTGCTGCCGGAGGTCTTAGTTACAACTCCGATGACTGATATATACTGACCCTCAAGATTCTCTCCAACCTGATCAATCACAGTTGACAATGGCGCCGGCGGTGGGTGAGTTGAAATAATTGATATGTCAGACGCTTGGGTAATTTTTATTCGCCGCTCATTGCTAGTTGATCCCAATTCTCCGACAACTTGTATTTCATCGCCAACTTGTAGCGCCGGAAAATTTTTGCCGTAATTATAAATTTGGATGCCGGAATTTCCATCCTGAATGTAGAAATATTGGCTTGATAATTTGCCGGGTGTGACACTAACAACCCCGGTTACTTGAACGGTCTCACCATCGGGCTGACTTCTGGCACCAGAGATGTCAGTTGTTAAAATTGTTGCATCCTGATCGGGGGTTTGAATTTCGACGGTTAAAATATTTTCCCCTCCCGGCGTCAGAGCCGTTGTCCACTGCCAATTATCCCCAAATTTAGAATATGATTGGCCGCGATTGGATTTTCCATACGAAATTTCGCTTTTGACATCGCCGTTCGGATCAATTAGACGCGCCGAATCGCCAGAATCATTGAGGGATATGTGATCAACAGTGTTATAAAATGATAAATAGCCACCAGCAATAATTATTGTGCCGACTGGAACCGTGTAGGGCGACGAGCCGCCGCTGGCGATATCATCAATTTGCCAGCCGGAAAGATCAACCTCGACTGATCCGGAATTATAAAGTTCAATAAATTCATCCGCCGATCCGCTTGCCGGCTGCGGCAGAATTTCGTTGATAATAATTGAATTAGAATATACCGGCAAAACATTTTCTAGATCTTTCGTCGGTGCCAAAATTCGAAAATCGGATTTGTCATTGTCGCTATCAGAACCGTTCGGAATTCTCGATAATGACTTTCCCTGCGCTGGCACTGGCGCGTTATTATCTGGATTATTCGTTTCATCGTCCCACTTGCCATATACCACTTGATCAACAACAATACCAGCATTTTTCAGAATTAAAATTTCACCATCATCATTTAAAGCAAAACTAAAACCGCCTGCTGTTTTCTCGATAACAAAATAACTAAGCGCCGGAATTGTTTTGCCAGCCAGGGTTTTTGGTTTGTGAGTTCCATCTTCAATGGTATATGCCGAAAGATCGATATCCGCTGACGTCGGATTGTAAAACTCAATCCATTCATTTCCTCCACTATTTGGGTTTGGATAAATTTCATTTATAACAATGTGATCATCGATGTGATCATCGGCGGCCTTAACTTTCGGCGCGAAAACAAAAATGACGCCGATAAAACATAGCGCCATCATCGCATAAAGAATATACTTTCGCTTTGTCATTGCGGGGCTGCAGGCCGTGGCAATCTTTTTTAGTAAATTACTCTGCCCCCACTTACAATGACACAAATTGATTTTAATCTTACCCCACCTCTGTTGCATAAATTAATTATATCAAAGTAATTTCTACCAGTGCAAATTAAAAACATAATTTATGATATAATTTGTCTAGATTGTTGTCGATCGACAAATCATTAGACAAATTGGAGAGCAAAATAAGAGAAGAGAGAAAAGAAATTATTAAATTAACTTCAGCAAAACTTTTAATCAGTTTGTTTGAAGCTGTTGAAATTACTGCGAAATCTTTCTTTAAAGCCAGCCCGATCTATCGCCAATCGATGAAAAAATATTACAATGATGATCGATACGACAAAGCCGAGATTAACGACCGCATTCAATACTTAAAGAGCATGGGTTTCATCAAAACATTTACGGAGAGCCGGGAAAGATTTGTCGAACTTTCGCCAAAAGGATTTAAGAAACTAAAAAAATTATCAGCTGAAATCAAAATTGATCGCCCAAAAAAATGGGATAAGAAGTGGCGAATGGTAATATTTGATGTTCCGGAAAAATTTCGAAGCTCAAGAAATAGTCTCCGCTTCAAATTGCTGTCTTTGGGATTGATTAAAATTCAAAAAAGTGTTTATGTCTATCCCTTCCCTTGTACTGATGAAATTGTTTCTCTGTCCAGATCACTAGGTATAGAAAAATCTGTGACTGTTATGGTTGCGGATATTATTCAGGGAGAAGAAGAAATTATCTACCGATTTTTAAAAACCAAGACACTCAATCAAAAAGATCTGGAAAAGTGATCTTGATTTTGTCTAGATTGTTGACGATCGACAACAATCTAGACAAAATTTCTATCACGTTTTTTTATCATATCTTCTTTATTGTATCTTTATTGTATCTTTTTTTCCAAGCTTTCAATTATTACAATATCATCATTGCGTCGCCGAAGGAGTAGAAGCGATATTTTTTCTGTGGCTATGTAAAGGATTAGTAATTTTTTTTAATTAAAAAAGAGCTACTTTGGGAGATGATTTCTGAAGAGAAATCGTCCCAGAAGTAGCTCGGGGGCTCCATAAGCTATCCTGCTAGATAACAGTTAGATCAGCTCTTCACACCTGACCGGGAAAACCCGATAGGGGCGAAAAACCTCGGCGTACTGACAGCCGGACTGAAATCCGTGCCAGCGGTCTTTGGCCTCGGTATAAGCCAAGAGATCAAAGCCATCATGCTCCTTGAGCCATTCAATCTGGCTCTTGTGACACTCTAGCATTGTCAGCTTCTTGGTAAAGAACGGGGAGATGTCTACCCAAATCTCGGGGGAGAAGCCAATTCCGCCATGGGATTCATAGAAGTAGATCTGGGGTGGCGGACAGGCTTCGGAGTCCGTTTTGAGTTGGGGGACACCGAGCAGATAGGAAGCATCCGTGACCAATCTTCCCACTTCCCGGTGATCAACATGGTAGTCGTTGAGGTCTGGGCAGAGAACCAGATCAGGTTCGATTCCTCTTAGCGCCTCGATGATTTGCTGTCGATTGTCCAAATTGGCCTCGACCTGGGTATCTTCCCATCCCAGCCAGACCAGTTCGACATCGGCAATTACAGCCGATCGGCGAGCTTCGCTTTCCCGGATTCTAGCCAGCTCTTCGGGTGGAATCGTTAGATGGCCACGGTTACCTGAAGTGACACAGATAATCACCACCCTCCAGCCGGCTCGTCTGTACTTGACGATGATGCCGCCACAGAAGATCTCGGCATCATCAGGATGTGGTGCAAAAACAACCAACGTCTTTGTTGAGGGAATGGGGATTGCCATTGTCTTACTCATTTGCTTTACCTCCTGACATCTAGCTCTAACCTTTGGATGCATCGCTCCAGCTCCGGCGGAATCGGTTCTCCGCGCTCTGCATACCTCGACCTGATTAACGACGGGTGTGTCGTCTCAAAGGTATAACCGAAGACACGCACCTTGCGAGTGTCAGGATTGAATATCGCCCCACAATCCCAACACAACAACTCACCCGGCTCTGGTGCGTATGTTGGGCCAAGGTCATCGACATACCAGCAGGGATCCTTGTCAACGTGTAAGCTGCCGCAGAAAGGACAGTTGACCATTTCTCATCACCTTTCTGATCTCGAGTTTTTCATCTTGGTATGAAAACAGGACGAGATCGGCTGGAGCACCTTCTTTGATTTGAGCTTCTTCTGCTCGTCCCAAGAGTGTTGCCGGGTTATTGGTGACCATCCTGATGGCACGGTCCAATGGAATTTGGCCGAACTTAATCGCTCGGACAATTGCTTGAACCAAAGTCAGAGTACTGCCGGCTAGCTGAGCCAGGTTGTTGGGATCTCGCGCCACGCCGTCTATAACGCTGACTTCAAGATCTCCAAGTCGATATTGACCATCGGGCGCTCCGGCTCCGGCCATTGCATCGGTGACCAAGATGATTTTGTCGAGTGGTTTGACCCGAAAGGAAATCGCCAGAGTATCGGGGTGGATATGATGGCCATCGGCGATGAAGGAGGCATAAAGCCGATCAGACATCAGCATCGCGCCGACGTGTTCAAGGTTTCGCTCCAACTCTTTCTTGCAGGCATTCCAGAGATGGGTCGCCAGTTTTGCTCCTTGTCTAATTGCTTCTGTGATGATTTCTTTTGAGGCATCGGTATGCCCAATACCAACAACAATCCCATCTCCAACCAAACGCGGAATAAGATCTAGAGCTCCTTCAGCTTCCGGCGCCAGAGTGATGATGGCAATCTTGCCACCAGAAATCTCTTGCCAATGCCGATATTCCTCCCAGCTCAACTGCCGAATGTGCGCGGCGGGATGACAACCCTTTCCATGACCACTTGAGATCATTGGTCCCTCAATGTGGATTCCCCCGATTCGGGCCTGGTACTCTCCATCCCGAGCTTGACTGATTGCTTCAATTGTCGCAGCCATGCGTTCGGGGGAATCAGTGATAACAGTTGGAAAGACGACTGTAACCCCGTATTCTAGACAGTGACGGAGGAATACCTCGACGCCATGACTTGTTGCTGATAGCAAATCAATTCCCTCAAGGCCGTTGAGCTGGAGATCCCAGAAGCCAGGGGTAAGGTATTGGCCATTGCCTTCGATGACAATTGCAGTGGCTGAAACCATTTTGGGAAATTCTCTGCTGATCTCGACAATCTTGCCTGCCTTGATCGCGACAAAATGCGGCTCGGTGGCAAAGTGGCCAACGAGGTACGGACGAACATTACTGAAGACGATTTCCGAACCGGTTCTCACTTCCATCACCTTTTCTGATTGTTAAAGAACTAACTCAATAGTAGAAAACGAAAATAAAGAAAAGAATTGAAGGCAAAAGAAAAACCCCCTTGCGGGGGTCAGGAGTTCCAGCTCTTGAGTCATTAACTCGCGAGAAGTTTGATGATTTGATCAACCCAGTAAGGGTTGCCAGAGACAAAGGGATGGCGCTCTTCAAGTTGTTCTGCCAGATCTCCGGAGAAATCGATCTTGATTTGCAGCTCTTCACCACTTTGAAGAGCGACATTTAGACCGCCGGCACCTTTGAGAATCGCCGCCGGTCCGATAACATCATGTCCCTGCCCGCCATAGAGATGAAGCAAGGCATCGATCGCTCCGTGAGCGGCGCGGCAGACACCCGGAGAGCCGCAATGCGACTTGGAAAACCGGGCGCGAGGATATTGTTCAACCAACCACTTAAGCACCTTGTCATACTGATTCTCAAACTTTAGCTCCATCTGTGGCTTGATTGAGACAGTAGCAAAAAACGGATCCTCTCTCGGCTCTTTTGGCATAACAAGTGGCTGGGGCGCCGGCAGAAAAGCGTTTTGCCAGAATGAACCAACCTCTGCTCGCCAGCTCCAAATCAGATTGGCAGAGCTAACCAAATCAACAACAACAGCCGAGAGTAGTTGTCCACTCCACGGATCGAACCAGGCAAGTGATATTGCACCGAAGAGCTCCCGTCCGCGGAGAATCAGATCGGAGCCATCGACAGCGTCAATCAGGGCAAAAAGGCGCTCATTTCCTTGGAAGACCAGCCCTTCCTCCTCGCCGTAATAGCCGAACTCCAAGGGAATACTGGTTTGCAGTCCGGAAAGAAGGCGCCGTTCGGCTAGAAGATCAAGTCGGCGGCAAGGATTAAGTACTTCCTTTTTGCTCGGGATCAGATCAGCCGATGACGGATCCCAGATCTGACAACGAACAAAACTGCGAACGTCTATCATCGCTGAAACCGACAGAGTCGTCAACTCTGCCAGCTGACTGCCTGCCCAGGGGCTCATCTTTTTCACCTTCCGGAGACAACGGTTTTTTAGGTGCTGTTTAAAATATAAAAAAATACCCTCAAGAAAACAATTGAAAAATTACCAGAAGAGTTCTTTTTGGCTGTTCCCCAAAGCTAGAAAGGCCGAGTAACAATCCAAATTCGCAGATTAGTCGGATCAAAATTTATCAAAAAAGAAGAAATCCCGCCCCGAACCTTAAGCCGTAATTCCTTGTTTAATTTCTTTCTTATGATTCTTTGCAACGGCAGGAGAATTTTACCAGCAAAGTCATAACGGTTGGTTGAATAAGATGAAGAAGGAAGCTGCTCGCTAGACAATTTTCCTCTCTTTTTTAAAAGCTCGACGATTACCAAAATCGTCTCCTTGGCCGAACTAATTTCTTTTGAAGTAAGTTGCTTTCCTCGCAAATATATCCGCTGGTTAGCTTGATCAAAAACAAGATCAATACTAGAAAGTTGCCTGTCATATTCATCACGAGAGAATAAGCGTTTTATACCTCTCATCGAAGCGAAATAATCAGTAACTTCCAAGTCCTCATGGGTAACAAAAGGAGAAAAAATTTTATTTTTCAGATCTTGCTCGATTTTAGCCGCGCCATCTTCGGTTCCGTCAAGCCAAGAAAGATAACCAAGATGTGCTTGCGGACCGAGTTTTTTCTCAATTTTTTTCTCCACTTTCTCCTCTTTATTAACTAAAGAATATTTTGGCACGCTAAAAAGTAAATATCCGCCACGGCCAATGCTAGCGATTTTTATTCCCGAGTCCTTTCTGTCGGTTTTTTTCAGTTGGCTGCGAATGACCTTGGCCAGCAGTTCAAATTCTGGAATATTAACACCTAAAATATTATACAAATCCCAATGTTTGTTAAGCGAACTAAACAAAAATGATAAGGTTTTCTCTGACGAGCCAAATTGAAAAATATTTTTCAATCCGATAAGGATTTGAAGAGAAATAATATCAAGTGTTTCCATCAATGCCAGCCATAAACTTCGTTCGCGGCCGTAATGAGAAAATAAGGCCGAAATTTTTGACAAATGCAAATCTTTAATAACCGCTTCATTTTTTATTTGGTCAAAATCCGCTTGAATCTCCCGTATTGAACGATTGCCGGCGCTAGTACTTTTGCGCATCCCGGAGCAAGCCAGACCAAAATCAAAATGCCAGGCAAGATCATTCTTGAGCAGATCAGACAATCTTTCGCCGCTGTAAGATAGAGTTTTGATTTTTTTATCCCAGGATGGAAGGTCTGCTTGTGTCGAATAAATGATTGGAAAACCGCCAGAATTTATCAAGCCGAGGAGGGCATAAGTACCACTGGAAATCCCTTCTCTGGCAGCGGCAATAGTTCGCCAGGCAAATTTGAAAATCCGATCAAACCAAGGGTCCTTTTTAATTAGATCAGAAATTTTTGTTTTCGTCCACAAATCGAGGTTTTGTCTTTTAAAAGGAAAATAATAATAATGAAGAGTCAAAGAGATTAAAGCAGCAAAAGTCCCAAGCGACCCCCAGCCCTCTTCGGCCGGCGCCTCGGAAAAAAAAGTGATTTGGCAGCCACCTTTTCTTTTAACTTGAATCTTTAACTGATCGTTAATAAATTCACTAATTTTCTTTATCTCTTCGGGAAGAAAAAAGATAGGTAAGAATTTTTTAATCTTACGCTGATAAGCCAGATAACTTTCATTAATAACGATCTTTTTTTCTGCTATTGGTTCGACACCGGCGTAGATCCTAAATGGAACCTTTTGGCAGATTGAAATACCGCCAAAATAGGCCGAATATTCGCCTGTCCACATAAAACTATCGGCAACGGAAACAACGAGTTGATGTTTAGAAAAAAACTCCCGGTATATACTTGGAAATTTTTCTTTGAGGATCTGGGTATTAATTTTATTGATCTTTGCGATAATCACCGCCTCTAAAACATAATTTAACAACAACAGCGGTGGAATGTCAATGGTTTTTTAAGTATATACCAAAATTTCTTATAAAATCATCATCGCGTCGCCGAAGGAGTAGAAGCGGTATTTTTTCTCGCTGGCAATTTTATAAAGTTCTAGCAATTTTTTCCGGCCGTCTTTTTCGCCCCTGAATTGTAAAAATGCCGTCACCAGTATCATCAGAGAAGAGCGGGGGAGATGAAAATTGGTGATTAGACCGTCAATGATTTTAAATTCAAATCCCGGTTGAATAAATAAATCCGTTGAACCGGAAATTTCTTTTTCAGCGGAGAGAATTTTTTGAGATGCTGATTCAAGAGCCCTAACGGTTGTCGTGCCAACCGCAATAATTTTACTGCCGGCCTTTTTTGTTTTATTAATTTTTTTAACAGTCGAGTAGGGGATTTGGAATTTTTCCCGATGTAACTTTTTCCGACGAATATTCTCTTCGCTCACCGGGGCAAAAGTCCCCAATCCGACAGCCAAATTAATTGTCGCGATTTCGACACCCTGGTGCTCTAACTCCCCGATCAATTTTTTCGAAAAATGCAAGCCGGCTGTTGGAGCCGCCGCTGAACCGGGAAGTTTAGCATATACCGTTTGATATTCCCGGCGTAAACTTTTCTCCGACAACGGCGTATTTTTAATGTACGGCGGTATCGGGGTCTTGCCAAGTTTATTTACCTGACACCAAAAATTTGCGCCGGAAGAATTAAATTTTACTTTTGCCTCTTTCCCAAACAACTCTACTATATAGCATAATAGTGATTCACTAAATGATATTTCATCTCCAGCACTTACTTTTCCACCGATTAAGACCTGCCAAAATATACCGTTTTCTTCCAGCAAAAGAATTTCAACTTTCCCGCCGGTTTTCTTTTTTCCAATCAGTCGCGCTGGAAAAACTTTGGAATTATTAAATATCAGAAGATCTCGCGGATTCAAATATCGGCCTAGATGATAAAAATTATCATGAATAATTTCATTAGAGCCATTTTTATAGATCAAAAGCCGGCAGTGACTGCGTGGTTTTTTTGGGGAGTTGGCAATCAGCGCCGGCGGCAAGTAATAATTATATTCATCAATTTTCATCATCAAGTCGAACCTCTCGGCCTTCAATTAGCTCCCGAAGTTCACTCTCGCGTTTTTCTCGTTGATCGGAAAGAGCAGACAATGCGACTTCCCTGGGTTGATTATTGGATTCAAGTTTTTTCTCATCTCCACTAGATACCCCGCTCACTTTATTTTCAGCAAGAGTTGCCGTTTTCTCCGAATATTCCTCCGGACGAAAATCATCAATTTCTGATTTTGTTGAAATCGATTTTCGACTACCATCTTCTTCAGCAGCAAAAGTCATTTTATCCCGATCAACTTGTGCCTGATGAAGTTCAATGATTTTTTTTGCCGTGGTGTAGGGATGGGGAACATCTTCAAAAATAAAATTCTCCCGCTCGCCGGCGGTTTGAATGTGGATATTGCCATAATGAAGCAGGGTCTGGAGAAAGCCCTCAACCCTGGCCTCGACATCCTGAATTTGCCGTAGATGTAATTCGGCAATATCACGGCGGAAAAAACCGTTTTGCTTGATATCAACAAGCCGCTCATTGGTAACGATATAGACATCAAGATAATAATTAACAAAACCGTAGAGTATTAAACCAAAAACCATCAGCGTATAAGTACTGCCGAAGATTAAGGCAAAATTTCCGACCTGGCCGACAAAAGTTTCCGGCGAGTAGAACCAATAAAAAATTAAAACTGTCGGCGGGATAAGCAAGACGAACATAAAAAAGAAGATAGCAAAAAAGATAATCCAGTGGCGGCGAATTAGTAAAAATACTTTTTCTTTTTTTGATTGTGTCGGAAAATATCGTCCAATTATCGGCATAATAAAAAGTTTAAAATTTAAAAATCAAAATTTAAAATTGACACCTCAGTGTCATCCTGAACACAGTGAAGGATCTCTTTAGATCCCTCGCAAGCTCGGGACGACTTCGTCGTTTTGATCTTTGATTTTTGCATTTTGAATTTA
>CAZHFJ010000015.1:10346-11966 GCA_964531145.1 uncultured Candidatus Saccharibacteria bacterium
TCGATGATCTTTCGCCAGTTGGCTGGAGATATAATCAATAAATTCATGATCCTGATACGGCGAGGTCAAAAGGGTGGTGGAAAAATATCTAATCCGCTTTTTTTTCGCTTCCAGAGCGGTTTTTGCCAGCCGCAGATGGTAACAAAATTCACAACGCTTGCGCCGAAAGCGGTTTTTGTCTCCAATATATTTTATTGATTTTGTATCCTGCCAGAGCTCGATCGGTTTAAAAAACTCCATCTCGTCGTAATTCGGAACAATAATTTCGATCCCCTTTACTTCGGCAAAACTTTGAATATCTTTTAGACGATTCAGATATTCAATTCGGCTGTGAATATTCGGATTATAATAAAAAACCAGCGGACGAAAGTCCTTTTCCGCCAGCTTTTTAGAGGCATACGAGAGGCAGGAAACGCAACAAGTATGTAATAAAATTTTTTTCATAAAAAAATTTTATTAAATTTCTAAATCCGAATTTCGAAGCACGAAATAAATAAAATCAAATTCGAATAATAAAAATTCAAAATATGTTTCGGATTTCCGCCTCGGCGAGCCTTCGGCGAGACGGGTCGGATTTCGATATTCGGATTTTTTACAAAAGTTTCTGTCTTTTATCGTTTGAACCTTTTGTCTTCCCCAAATGTTCATACGCTCCCGGCGTGGCAATTCGACCGCGTGGAGTTCTATCAATGAAGCCTAATCGCAAAAGATACGGCTCGATTACATCTTCAATAGTATCCCGATCTTCAGCAGTAGCTGCAGCTAAGGCATCAAGTCCCACCGGGCCGCCGGCAAATTTATCAATTATCGCTTCTAAAACCATCCGATCTGTCCGATCAAGTCCAAGATTATCAATATCGAGCATCGAAAGTGCCGCTTCGGCAATTGCGTCGTCAATTTCGCCCTGATGTTTAACTTCGGCAAAATCACGAACTCGTTTTAAAATCCGATTGGCAACTCGCGGCGTCTTTCGCGATCTTTTGGCAATTTTTGCCAGGCTATTATTTTTATGTTTAATATTTAAAATTTTTGCCGAACGTCTGATTATTTGTTCCAATTCTTCGTCATCATAATAATCCAGACGAAAGGTATTGCCGAAACGATCGCGAAGCGGCGAAGAGAGCGAACCAATTTTTGTCGTCGCGCCAATCAGAGTAAAATGTGGCACATCAAGCCGCAATGTTTTTGCCGACGGCCCCTTGCCTAAAACCATATCAATCGCATAGTCCTCCATCGCCGGATAGAGAACCTCCTCGATATTACGATTTAGGCGATGAACCTCATCAACAAACAAAATATCGCCATCTTCCAGCCCGGTAAGAATTGAAGCCAAATCGCCGGCGCGTTCAATCGCGGCGCCAGAGGTAATGCGAATATTAGAATTCATCTCATTAGCAATGATGTAGGCCAGTGTGGTTTTTCCCAACCCCGGCGGTCCGTACAATAGTATATGCTCTATTGGCTCGCCACGATTTTTGGCTGCAGCCATAAAAATCGCCAGATTTTCTTTTATCACTTCTTGGCCAACATATTCGCTAAGTCTCTTAGGCCGCAAGGAAATATCAAGTTCTTCGTCTTTTTTCTCGACGACCTTTGTGTCAATAATATTTTTTTCACTAT
>CAZHFJ010000016.1:0-4137 GCA_964531145.1 uncultured Candidatus Saccharibacteria bacterium
AATTTGGAATGCATCACGCTTTGTATCTCTGCGGGTGACCGATGGTGATTTGCAGAGCGGGGAACTTGGAGAATCTAGAATTGACCTGCCTGCCGGCGAGGCAGGGAATTTAGAATTGAGCGGGGAATTGTTGACTCCAGCTGACAAAAAGATTCTAGATGAGCATAACAAAGTCATCAAGTCGGTGACAGATAACTTGAACAAATTTAAATTTTCTTACGCTGGTGAGCGGCTTTACGAATATTTCTGGCACAGCTTTTGTGATCGCTATATCGAGGAATCCAAGAAACAGCTTGATAATTCTGTCATTGCGAGGAGCGAAACGACGAAGCAATCTGGTCAAGAAAAGATCGCCACGCCTGATAAGCTCGCGATGACAATCAATACCAAGAAAATTCTGATAAAAATATTAAGTGAATCATTGGTGTTGATGCATCCGTATATTCCTTTTGTTACCGAAGCCGTCTGGCAATCTTTGCGCGAATTTTGCCCCGGACTTTCAGAATCAATTATGATCTCAACTTGGCCTAAGTAAAAAAAGCCGCCAGAAGTGGCGGTTGTGGTTCGTAAAGAGGCGACTAGGATGTGTTTTGAGACTGTGGCAATACGCTTCGATTTTGCGACCACAGGAATTGCGTCTCGTTGTAGCGCTCAAGCGCCTCCTCAAACTATGGATCGCAGGGCCCGACCGTGATGGTCGGGCGGGACAAAAGCCATGAAACCCACTGCCTCAATCCTTTGCCCATGAACGGTGCAGGGAGTGGTAGCCCTTCATTGATCTCTTCCACGACCTCTGGCGGGGTCTCCTCGCTGAAGCTCACTTGTCCGTCGTCAGAGATCATGACTAGCCCGACCGGTGCGTAGTAACCTTCGTCGTTGACACCCATAATCCGATGGCTGGCCGTCATACCAAAGACCTCCTGATAAACATATGATGATGTAATTATACAAAAAATATCAGCAATTACAAGCACAGATCATTGACATAATCAGAAGTAAAGGATTATAATTTATCTGTTAAATAATAATTCAAGGAGAGAATATGGGGAGTGATTGCAAAAGTTGTTGTGGCCATCCGTGTGATGAGCCCGAAAAGGGTGAGAAAGTCTGTGAAGGTTGTGGCAAGCCGATGAGTAAATGTGAATGTGAGCCGAAAAAAGAGAAGAAATAAACCCTTCTCAAGCAAAATTCTCTGGCAGCTGCCAGAGAATTTTGCTACTATTAACTCATGATAATTAATGCTATCGCTAATTTTGTTACCTCGGTTATTTCACATCTCGGTTATCCGGGGATATTTTTACTTATGGCGCTGGAATCAGCTTACATTCCAATCCCATCAGAAATTATTATGCCATTTTCCGGTTTTCTGGTTTCCTCCGGCGAGATGAATTTTTGGCTGGTTGTAGCTGTCGGCTCAGTGGGTAATTTAGCAGGTTCATTTCTGGCCTGGTGGGTTGGCTGGCGTGGTGGCCGGCCGCTGGTGGAGAAGTATGGTAAATATATTTTACTATCCCAGAACGACCTGGAGTCATCGGATCGCTTTTTCAAAAGATATGGAGAGGGCACAGTTTTCTTCTCGCGGCTTTTGCCGGTGGTTCGAACATTTATTTCCTTGCCAGCTGGCATTGCCAAGATGGATAACAAAAAATTCCTGCTTTATACCTTGGCTGGCTGCATTCCCTTCACTGCCCTTTTGACTTATGCTGGCCTAGTTTTAAAAGATAACTGGAACGCGCTCCAGCCGTATTTTCATAAATTTGATCTAATAATCGCCCTGCTTATAATTTTGGCGATCATCTGGTTTATCTTTCGGCATCTAAGAAAAAAGTAAGGCGAAATCAAAAAAGAGCCGCTCAACCACACGGATTTTTAACACAGATAGGACGCGGATAAGAAAAAAACCAACCAAAAAAAGCCGCGAAAATTGGCTTTTTTTGGTTTCGCTATCCACTTACGCTCAATATCAGTGAGCTTTGGTGGGGTTGTTAGACAAATAAGTCGCTGTCGCTGGCGGCCGCTCCGCCGGCTGGCGGATTCGGCGGCGCTGGCGCTTGATTGGAAGCGACTTCCGGCTTTGCCCCCTCGACTGAACTCGGGGCAGGCACACTGCCCGGTGACGATGTCGGTACAGCCTGCCCGCCGTCAGGCGCGGGCGGTGGTGATTCTCCGCTAGCTGGCGGAGAAGCCCCAACGTTCGTCGGGATCGAAGCCGAAGTTTCTGGCGGAACTTCAAGTGGCGGCGGTGTCGCCGGACCTGGGCCGGGCTGGATAGACTGTCCAGTGGCCATTGGTTCGGGTGCTGGCGGTTTGGACCCGCTAGCTGGTGGATTTACCTCCTCTACAACAGGAGTTTGATCCGCCTTCTTTTCCACCATTGAAGTCAGCTCATCAGCGCTCTTGCCGGTCAATTTTTCCAAATGATTGACACCGACAACAACGGCTGATGGCTTGCCGTTTTTGGTTAGGACATACATATGCTCTGTCCCTCCGACATCATCAATAATTTTATTGAAATTATCTCTCGCCTCTGTCAGCGGCAAAATTTTATCAATATCAACTTCGAGCATTTGCCCCTCGCGAAATTACAAATTTAATAAAAGTACAAAATTACAAATGATTTTTCTGTGTTTTTTGCCGTGTAATAGTCCGTGTGCTTACTTCCGCTATTATAAATCCATTATAGCTTTTCTGGGCGCAAAAGTCAACCGCCGAATGATAGCGCCCACCCGTCATTGCGAGCCATCCGCCAAGGCGGAGGCGTGGCAATCTTATCATATAGATTGCGGAGCCTGTCCCGAGTTTGCAAGGGATCTTCTCCTCACAATGACAAAGCGAGTGTATAGTTATGCCGATCGTTGACATTTTTGAATTTATTGCATATACTCTGCGCAATGGCGAGAAACGCCAGAACAGCAAACTACGACTCGAAAAGGTGAGGGTTATGTCAGCGAAAGTTGTGGGCCTAAGCATTATCGCTTTGACTGGGGCGGTCGCTATTTGGATTGCCTGCCAACTGCAAATCCAGTGGCTTGGGATTGTCGGATTGTTTGTTGTTGCGCTTGCCGATGCAGTTCTTTTCGGCGAAGGTCTAAGCAATCACAAGAACTACGAAGATATTCCAATCCACGTGATGACCATCTTGCTCATGGTCATGATCGTTGTCGCCCTTCTGAAGCTTCTTGACCCAGTTGTGATAGTACCAATAGTACCAATAGTATCGGTGATGGCGTCGTATGGCATTGCTGGCATCACCAGCTGGTTTCTGGCCGAACGATCATACAGGGGGGCTAGTGCGATCGGAGTACAATCAGTGGCGGTCTGCCTTCGGCAGACCGCCACATTTTAGTTCAAATCATTTTTTCCAAATCTCAATGCATTTCTTCAGCGACTCGCGCCAAGATTTTAGTTCAATGCCGAGTTTTTGGATTTTGGAGCAGTCCAACACTGAATAAGCTGGGCGAGCGGCGGTGACGGCGTCGCCGCGGCCGGCGGCAAATTCCTCGGAAGTTTGCGGTAGAACGCGCGCTGTACCGCCTGAGCGACTAACAATTTCCGTCGCAAATTCAAACCAGGAACATTGGCCGGCACCGGCGTAGTGATACAAGCCAAACAAGCTGTTAGCTGCTAACTGCGAGCTGCTAGCTTTTTCAATCAATTTTTTTATAACTATTGCCAAATCATAGGTATAAGTTGGGCAGCCGATTTGATCGGAGACGACTTTTAGTTCTTCTTTCTCCTTGCCCAATTTAGCGATGGTTTTGACAAAATTCTTCCCATATGGCGAATAAAGCCAAGCAGTGCGGAGGATAAAATATTTGCCGCCAATTTTCTGGACTGCTTTCTCGCCATCGTATTTTGTCTGGCCGTAAATTGAGAGTGGTTTCGGCTGATCATTTTCTGTATAAGGCGTGGTTTTTTCCCCATCAAAAACAAAATCAGTCGAAATATGAAAAAACAGAGTGCCAAATTCTTTCGCTGCTTGTGCCAGATTTTTCGCGCCGTCAAGATTGATTTTTTTAGCGATTTCAACTTCCTCTTCGGCTTTGTCAACAGCAGTGTAACCGGCGGCGTTAATTATCACATCCGGCTTTTTCGCATCGACAAAAGTCATCACCACCGGGCCGTTGGTAATATCCA
>CAZHFJ010000016.1:4237-7988 GCA_964531145.1 uncultured Candidatus Saccharibacteria bacterium
GCGATTAGCATCAAGATATTCTTTGGAGATAATTCTTCGCCACCAATTTTCATTTTTTCGATACCAGTCAACCGTTTTTTTGATGCCTTCTTCAAATGAAACTGATGGTTTCCAGCCAAGTTTGCGAGTGATTTTACGATGATCAATAGCGTAGCGCATATCATGGCCTTTGCGATCCTCAACAAAAGTTTTTAGCGATTTTGGTTTGCCAGTGGCGGCAAGAATCGCGTCAGCAACTTGCAAACCGTTGCGTTCGGAGTCGCCGCCGATGCAGTATGTTTCGCCGCTTTTACCCTTTTTAATAATTAAATCAATCGCTCGGCAGTGATCGGTAACATAAAGATAATCGCGGATAGCTTTGCCTGTGCCGTAAATTGGCAGCGGTTTATCATTCATCGCATTAGTAATAAAAAGTGGAATGACTTTTTCCGGAAATTGATATGGGCCGTAATTATTGGAACAGTTGGAAATTGTCACATCGAGCCCGAAAGTATCATGGTAGGCCCGAACCAAATGGTCAGATCCGGCCTTGGAAGCCGAGTAGGGCGAATGGGGATTATAAACGGTTGTTTCCGAGAACTTCATTTTCGGTTTGTTTAGCGGCAGTGCGCCAAAAACCTCGTCAGTGGAAACGTGGTGAAAACGCTTGAGGCCTTTTTCTTTCGCCACATCGAGCAAAACCTGCGTGCCGATAACATTAGTTTCAACAAAAACTGCCGGGCCGGTAATTGACCGGTCAACATGAGATTCGGCGGCGAAGTGGACAACGATGTCGCAGCCGGTCATCGCTTTTTCGACGATTTTCCGGTCGCAAACATCGCCCAAAATAAATTCATACCTCGGACTTTTTTTCACCGAGTCGAGATTTTCCAAATTCCCGGCGTAAGTCAATTTATCCAAGTTAACAATTTTGACACTCGGATATTTTTTCAGTATATAAAGAACGAAATTTGCCCCGATAAAACCAGCACCGCCGGTAATTAAAATTTTATTAGTTAGTAGTCGGTGGCCAGTAGTTGGTGGATTATTTTTCATAATTTAAACTCCTTTTAAATCCATAAATTAATTTTACTATCGTTTCAATTTCTTGGTCTGCTTTGACTTTCATTTGTTCAGACAAATATTTTCTAGCGCAGGCAATCCCGATTAGTGTTTTAAGCTCAAAAGCTGATCCGATTGCTATTTCTAAAAAATGATTTAAATCTTTTGCTGATGATCGAGAACATCCCTCAGCTATGTTTGCTGGAATAGAGACAACAGCTCGAGTCGTCTGGTTTGTTAACGCGAACATCTCCGCTTTTGGATACTTGTCTGTGATACTGTAAATTAAAGTTGCTAGATCATTTGCCCTATTCCAAACTTCTAACTTTTCGAATTTATTTATCATTCTTTTTCTCCACTAGCCACTGATTATCTACTGACTACTGACCACAAACGACTAACTCAAATTGTTCCAGTCGAATCCAATTTGAGGATCAAACGGATCAATTCGCTCTTCGTCCGGTTTTTTTGGATTATAGGCGCGGGTGACGTGATAAAAAAGCAAACACGGCTCTTTGGAAAGGACTTTATAACCATGGACAACGCCTTGTGGGATCAAAACCAATTTATAATCATCTGTTCCGCCGTAAATCACCTGAGTTTTGCCAAAAGTTTTTGACTTTTTGCGCATGTCATAAAGTACGATCGCCGCTTGGCCAGTAGCCAGAAACCAGAGGTCATCCTGATACTTGTGCCAGTGAAAAGCTTTGATTGTGCCTTTATAAGCGATGGTGAAATTGCTCTGACCGAATTTAGAGAGGAGCCGATCGTCATCGCGCAAAACTTCCATAAAAACCCCCGGTTCGACTTTTTGCTTCAAATCCGGTTTATCGTGCCAAACTTTTAACTCTTTGATTTTTACCCCATCAATCATCACATACCCTTATCAGTTTTAGAGGCCCAATAATTCGAAGCCTTAAGCATTGTTTCTGGGTTGCCGGCATCGTACCAATAGCTTTCTATCTCTGCCCAGCGCATCGTGCCAGCTTTGATATAGAAATTATTAACATCAGTAATTTCGAGTTCCCCTCGTCCTGACGGTTTTGTTTTTTTAATGTAACCCCAGACTTTTTGATCATACATGTAAAGGCCGGTAACGGCATATTCTGATTTTGGTTTCTTTGGCTTTTCCTCAATTTTTAGAATTTTCTTTGGGTTTTTTGGATCGAATACCGGCACACCGAATCTTTCTGGATCTGGCACTTCTTTTAAAAATACTTTTGCTCCGCGCTTGAATTCTTTTACGTCTTTCGAGAGATCAGCATCAGTGGTATTATCGCCCAAAATTACAATCACATTGTCTTTGTCAACAAATTCTTGGCAGAGTGAAAGTGCAGCAGCGATCCCACCTTCTCCTTCTTGGTAGGCATATTCCAAATGCTTAATCCCGAGTTCCTTGCCATTTTTCAAAACTCGGAGGAAATGACCTGCATGTGGACCGCCGGTAACAATTATAATGTCAGAAATACCGGCCCTGACCAGGGTTTGAATCGGGTAGAAGACCATAGGTTTGTCATAGATTGGCAACAAGTGCTTGTTGGTGGCATAGGTTAGAGGATACAATCTTGTGCCCAACCCTCCAGCTAAAATTACACCTTTCATAGAAACTCCTTGTTTATATTTTGACATTTCAAATTTATCATCAAAGCTTTATCATTTCAATATTTACTGCTATATTCTAGTTGATCATGGGAGATACCAGGAAACTAATTTCTTCTAGCGCCATCATTTTTGTCGGCACGATTGTCGGCTCTGTTTTTTCTTATCTCTTTAATATGCTGATGGGCCGATATCTTGGTCCGAAACAATACGGCGAAATGACGGCTCTAATGTCGCTCTTGATGATTATCACGGTTGCCGGCGGAGCGATTTTGACAATCACTATGCGCTACTCCAGTGAACTGTATACGGACGGGAAGTCACGGGCGCTTAAAAAATTATTAGCAGTATTCACGAAATATGTCTATTTTATTTCTTTTGGCATTTTACTAATTTGTCTGGCGCTTTCGAAGCCGATTGCCAATTACTTCTCGATCAGTAATTTAATTCCGGTTTTTATTGCATTTGCCAGTTTGATATTTGGCCTGGTGATGGCAGTGAACAAAGGTTTTTTACAAGGTGCGCAAAGATTCACCGCGGTTTCGGCGATCGGAGTTTTGGAGATGGCCCTGCGACTAGTTTCTGGGATTATATTAGTTAAATTAGGGTTTCAGGTTTCCGGAGCGTTGGCGGCAATTGTCCTGGCGACAGCAGCAAGTTATTTTATCACTTTTTGGCCGGTGAGAGGAGCTTTTGCTAGTTTAAAACAAGATCGAACAGCAAAAAATTATCTTTTCGACCGAAGAGAGATACTGAGATATTCATGGCCAGCCTTTATTTCCTCGGTTTTGCTAGTCATCGCTATTAATTTGGACATAATACTGGTTAAACATTATTTCTCGCCGCAGGACGCCGGGGTTTATGCAGCAATCTCCACCATCGCTAAGATAATTCTTTATGTTACTGCTCCGGTAGTGACTGTTATGTTTCCGATGGTTTCCGAAAGGACCACAAAGGGTGACAAGCATTATTCAATATTTTTATTTTCCCTGCTTTTTGTTTTGGTCGGTGCCCTTCTGGTTCTTGGACTTTATGTCATCGCGCCAGCTAAGGTCATATCTCTTCTGTATGGCCAGCAGTACGTCAATTTTTTCTATCTCTTACCGGAGAT
>CAZHFJ010000016.1:8088-10931 GCA_964531145.1 uncultured Candidatus Saccharibacteria bacterium
TAATTCCGGCTTATAACGAAGAGCAAAATATTTATCGAACCCTGGACAAGATTGTCAAAAGTCATAATAAATTATCCTACGATTATGAAATTATCGTTGTTGTTGATGGCTCGCCCGATCGGACGGCGGAGAAAGCTCGGCGGCACAAATCAGATAAAATCAAGGTTTTTGAATATCAGCCGAATCACGGTAAGGGCTATGCTTTAAAGTATGGCACAAGGCAGGCGCGAGGTGAGATTATCACTTTCACTGACGCCGGCGGCGATTTTGATCCGCGGCAGTTCGATCGTTGCGTTAAGCTAATGGAGATTTTTGATGCCGATTTTGTCATCGGCTCAAAACGCCACCCGGCATCAAAAGTTAATTATCCGCTGAAACGCAAGTTATATTCCTGGGTTTATCACCGAATGATAAAAATGTTTTTTGGTCTGAATGTCACTGATACTCAAGCTGGATTGAAATTTTTAAAACACAAAGTGGCTAAAGATGTCGTGCCGCGCGCGCTGGTTAAACAATATGCTTTTGACTTAGAGATGTTAGTTATCGCCCATCAACTTGGTTATCGGCGGATTTTTGAAGCTCCAGTTGAACTTGATTTTAATGCTGTTGGTTCGGGAATAAATTTCAAAACTATTCGTAAAATGATTATTGATACGTTGGCAGTTTTTTATCGAGCTAGGATTTTGAACTATTACCGAAAAAAAAGATGATGGACAGCCCAAAGTAATTTTTATGCATGAAAAATTACTTTGGGCTGGATCTTGCCGTTATCACTTCTTCGGAGGTTTAGCTGATGCAATTCGAGGGCAATAGGTATCTTTTGTCGGGAGTCGCTGGTTTTCTCGGCACCAACATGGCTTTGAGGCTGCTGAAGGGAGGCGGCGAAGTTGTTGGGGTTGACAACATGTACTGCGGGAGCCAGCGTAACCTGCAGGAGCTGTCAAGCTGTGACAACTTCTCCTTCCATCATTTCGACATCCGTGAGCCTCTCGACTGCCTCCCGGGCACTTTCACTCATGTGCTTAACTACGCCTGCCCGGCATCTCCTCCACGCTACTACGGGGATCCGGAGCTGACGATGGAGACCTGCTCACTCGGGGTCAGCAATATGTTGAAGCGGGCACTTCAGGATCGGGCTCGCTTTCTTCAGACCTCGACGTCGGAGGTATACGGAAATCCGCTGGAACATCCGCAAACTGAATCCTACCCAGGGAATGTCGTTCCGTATACCGGTCGGTCTTGCTACGACGAGGGCAAGCGCTACGCCGAGGCCTTGGTCTACATCTACCGCCACCGTCACAAGGTTGATTCCCTGCTGATCCGGATCTTCAACACCTATGGTCCGTGGATGGATCCGTTTGACGGTCGGGTGATAACCAACTTCATCCGGCAGGCATTGACCGGCGCGCCGATTGAGATCCAGGACTTCGGCCAGCAAACTAGGTCGTTCTGCTATGTGGACGACCAGATCGAAGCGCAAGTCAGGGCGATTCACTGCTCGCTTGAGGGCCCGATCAACATCGGCAATCCCGAGGAGTTCACCATCGCCGAGCTGGCAGAAACGGTCAAACGACTAACCGGCTCGAACTCGGAGATAGTCAATGTGTCGCCAGCGCCGTCTGATCCGACCCGCCGCCGCCCCGATATCACTCTGGCCCAGAAGCATCTGGATTGGTCGCCAACAGTGCCGCTGGAGGAGGGGTTGTTGCGGACTATCAGTTGGTTTCAAACCATCGGCTACTAGCAGATTAGTGGTCGTGCCCCAGGAGTTCCAGTGAGGGCTCCTTTTCTTTTAGGAAAATTTATGCTAGCTTGATTTTGCATGAAAAATCGGCCAAAAGTCTCAATAATTATTCCCGTTCCCCGGATCAACGATTATATCCATGAATCAATGGATCATATTTTAGCGCTCGATTATCCCTCATTCGAGATATTAATTTTCCCGGACGAAAAAGACAAAGTTCACTCTTGGCCAAAAATCCGGATCATCGCTTCCGGCAAAGTCGGGCCGGCGGAGAAACGGGATCTGGCGTTAAAATATGCCAGCGGAAAGATTTTGGCATTTTTAGATGATGACGCTTATCCGCAACCGGATTGGCTGAAAAAAATGGTGCCGCTTTTTCGCGATGGAAATGTCGCTGGCGTTGGCGGTCCGGCGATCACGCCAGAGTCAGACGGCATTTTGCAAAAGGTTTCCGGCGCGATTTTTGAGTCCTATCTTGGCGGCGGCTTTGCCCGCAATCGCTATCTTCCAACTGGTCATCGTCGGGAAATTGACGACTGGCCAACTGTAAATTTTCTAGTCTGGAAAGATGCTTTCAGGGAAGTCGGCGGCTTTAATTGCGCATACTGGCCAGGCGAAGATACTAAACTTTGTTTGGATTTTCTAAATGCCGGCTATAAAATTCTCTATGAGCCAAAAGGAATCGTTTATCACCACCGCCGAAGCGATCTTTTTAAACATTTTCAGCAAATCGGAAACTACGCCTTGCATCGTGGCCATTTTGCCAAAAAATATCCGAAAACCTCACTGAAAATCGGCTATTTTATCCCGACACTGCTCGATTTATATTTGATATTTGTCATTTGGGCTTTTTTCGTCATTCGTCATTCTGATTTCGTCATTTTGGCATTACTGCCGTTTATGGCTTACGGCTCAGGGCTTTTAATTGACGCCATTATTATTTCCTTGCGCTGGAGAAATCCATTGGTTGGCCTAATCACAATTCCAATGATTTTTTTAACTCATATTTGGTACGGAATTCGTTTTGTCCGGGGGTTAATTGTTAGGAAATTGGATCGATAAAAAAAGCGCCTCACCCCGGGGGTGGGGTGAGGGCAGG
>CAZHFJ010000017.1:0-2149 GCA_964531145.1 uncultured Candidatus Saccharibacteria bacterium
ACAACCAATTGCATATTTTTGAGAATTTGATATAATGCAACCCCTATTCATTTATAGTATAATGAAATAACAAGTTAGTAAACGAGGGGCAAATTATGACTAAATCGCAAATACTTATTTACGAGCTCATAAAGTCGAGGGACGAAATTGACGATAAAACCAAACTGGCAAAGCTAGAGTATTTTTGTGATTTCATTCATTATGCTTTTAACAATGAGCCAATTTCTCAAAAGGATATAATTTATACTAAGCAGAAACAAGGATTGTTGGCAAGAAGTTTGACTAATGATTTACTTGCTCTAAAATCGAGTGGACTGATAGAAGAGAGCCCTAGATATCATTACAGGATAAAAAAGAATGCAACTGTTAATTTGTCCGCAAAAGAGAAAAAAACTATAAACTATGTTATTGAAAAATATGGCAACCTTTCTTATGATGAACTAGTTGATATTTGCCATTCTCAAGTTCCATATCTCGCTACCAAAGATGGAGCAGTTGCCGAATTTTTTACCGCTTATAACCTAGTCGATGAGTATCCGGACTATGGAACAAGAAGTTAATGTATGTCCTAAATTTTGGAAAGATGTAAAAAAATCATCTTGTCCGGAGTTTAATTATGATCTCGCAAAAGCTGAATTCACAGAACTTGACGACCTGTCCAAGATTGAGGCGATACCAATTTTGCAATCTATTG
This sequence comes from uncultured Candidatus Saccharibacteria bacterium, assembly GCA_964531145.1. GTDB lineage: Bacteria > Patescibacteriota > UBA1384 > XYA2-FULL-43-10 > CAINNR01 > CAZHFJ01. Next base: position 695 of record CAZHFJ010000017.1, read on the forward strand.
TTACTCTTATTCAAAATGCGATAAAAGATAACGAACTTGAGCACCACTCAATTAAATATGGCAAGCAACCATTTCTGCAATCAGGTTGGATAATACGAAAAATGCGATGGGCAATCGGCAATAAAGGTAAAAGTGATGGGCTAAGAGTATTGTTTTGTCTTAACGAAAATAAGATTCTAATGGTTTTAATCGCTCTTAAGAGGGATTGCGCGAAAGAAGAGGATTTGGAAAAAGAAATAATGGCCAGAATTAAGGATTATATTTGTGTTTAGTATTCACAGCGATAATGAAAATTGTTGATTAAGCAATCTTAGCTCTCTGCCAATCGTGACAATTTCTTGATAATATTTGTTTCGGAAAGCGTCAGCTAAGGGGAGCCAAAGAAAACTGGTGTTAAGGCCAGTTTTTCTTTTCTGGGGTTAATTTTTCGAATCAGATAATCAATCTGCTATAATAAAATTAATGTTGGAATATCTTAGATCTCAAAAAGAGGAATTTCTTAGCAATTTCAGACAGAACAAAAGGCCCTATTATCTTTTGATCGTATTTTTTACCGCTGCCATCGCCGGAACGCTTATTATTATTTTCCAAGTATGGGCAATACAGGTTTTTACTCCGCCGAATTTTCATCTTGAAAAAAAGTCAGCGGACTTTGGTATTGACCCTGCAACCGGCAGCCCGTCCAAAGCAACTTCGGGCAAAAAATCAAACAAAAGCTCCACTGATACTGCAAATGGTACTTCCGGATCAAGTACTCCCAGTTCATCATGCAATTCAGCAATAAAAGGTACCTCGACAAGCTCCACGCCAATTGATGAGATTGAAAATTCTCTTGCCCTGGTCGTTACCGACGCGGAAGGAAATTACTCTAATCCCGGCAGTGAACAACCTCCCGGTGGGGTTTATCCGTTTCCAGCGATAGATTTCCAGCAGATTTATATGGGCACAAGGGACGGCAGAATATATATTAAATTTACTCTGTTCGGAACAATCCCCTGCCAGCAAGAAACGAGTGAGGGCAACAGAATCATGTCTGTAACTTCTAATCTTGGAATTGATAACGACGGCGACACCGGCGATGGCGACGGCTGGCTTGGTTCAGAGGATCACCTTCAACTGAACTTCAAATATGAGGATAATGGAGATATTTGGGCGGCGCCTTGGTATCGAGCAAATTACCTCGGTGGCGGTGGCGAGGGGGATTTTGAAACAACCGGCAATGGTCTTTTGCACACCGGCAATGGCGGGCTGGGCGAGAATCACTTTATTATTAGTTATGCAGCCAGTGATCTTCCCGACTCTTTTACTCCCGGCAAAAATCTAAACTTCAATTTCTGGAGCGAGGCCGGCAGTAATTTATACAGTCATTTTTCCTATAGCCATAACAAATGGATTCCCTGGACAGTGTTGGGAATCTAAGCGACAGATAGCAAAATATAGTATAATAAATATAAT
>CAZHFJ010000017.1:2249-10744 GCA_964531145.1 uncultured Candidatus Saccharibacteria bacterium
ATAATGTTAAAAAAAATCTTAATTATCTTCGGAGTATTGTTTCTGCTGGGAATTGCGGTTTTTGTCATTACCTTGATTTCGCGAACGGAAAAGCGTGGTGACGGTGTCTATGGGTTAAATATTATTGAAAAAAACCGGATTACCAATAAAGATAATTCCACGACTATCAATGGAAAAATCACCAACGAAAGCGGCAAATGGGTTTATTGGCCAAAAGTCCGAGTCCACTACTGTTGCAGCACCGCCGGCAAAGATATTGCCATGGACACTCTTTATCTCGGCACGCGTTGGTGGCCGATGCTGCCGGGCCGAACGCGGGAATTTAAAGTTGAAAAAGCCAGCGCCCCGGATCCCTATTTCCCGACTCTCTACTTCGATACCAGGTGGTACTAAATATTTTATTTAGGGGACAGGCCCCTTTTGAGCACGAAATTTACTAAACTTGCTCCCCCACCCATTTCTCCCCAAAAACTCTAATTGGATTTTTCATATCGATTATTTGCACCATTTTGTACTCCCGAACTAACAATTCCAAATTGTATTTTTACTATTATGCTATATAGCATAATAGTAGAAGCAACTATTCAGTAACGGTGATTTGAGTGCTATAGACCAGCTCATCCTTAAAATAAATGTTTAAATCGTACTGACCCGGTGCGACATTATCCAGTGCCATTCCATTGCCACGATCTTGACCATTAAATGACAACGGTTCTTCATTTTTCGATGATCGGATAATTTCACCGCTTGTCGAATTAACAATTTTATAATAATATTCACCGACAGTCGTTGATTTCAGGCCGTAAAAATCCATTTCAATCGCGTCAGCGGTGGTAAAAGTGTTTATTACGGTTTCCGGATTATTCGGTCCCGGACCGCTGCCGGGTTTTATTTTTGAAATCACGACTTTGGAAAAATATTTCGTATAATCAGGCGGCGTAGAACAAGTACTTTTTGGACAAAATAACCCGCTATTACAATCTTTACTGGCAACGCAGGCGTCACCGGCTTTACCCTCGGTACATTTTTGACTGACACAGTAGCCAGTTTTACAATACAAAAAAATCGACCCTTGGCGCGATTATCTTTACGGCGAGCGTGTCTATATTATCTTGAGTTTAGTCGCCAAATCACTGCTGGCTTGGCAGGTCTTCGCCGGCACTTTGCGGCCGGTATAATTTAGAAATACCAGAAAATCCGCTGGACGGATGAGCGCAAAAGTTCCCGAAACATATCCGGACTCATAACATAAATAATAATAAAAGCACTGGCAAAAATTATCACCGACAGCCATTTTGTGTATGGTCCGGCTGTCCGCAAGAACAAGACCGTCGAGAAAACTGCCAAAAGCACCGGGGCGAGAATTTTGATGTCCCCTAATGGTACATATTGGCCACCGACGTAGGAGTACTCGAGATTTAGATATTTACCCAAATCCCAGCTGATGCCAAAGACAATAAAAATAATCTCCAAAATCAAAACAACCGCCAAAAACCACGACGACATTTTAGTGGACTGGCCGCGAGTGCGGTAAATTTCATAGGCGACAACCGGCAAGAGAAATATGGCAATTACCAATGGACTTTTGGCCGCAAATCCCCAGATAACGCCAATTATCATCAAAATCGTTAGAATCGTACAAACCAGTGCCGGTGAGATTTTCTCGTCAAGCTTTGGTCGGTCAGACGAAGAATAATTTTGATTTCCGTTCATTTTTGCCTCCAAAACATTAATACTTTGTCACAACATTTATAAATATTGTAACATAAAAAATTCAACGGTTTTTTATTCATAGAGTTTTCAAGTATAATATTAATATGAACATCCATAAGTGGAAAAATTGGCAATACAAAAACACGGCAATTCTTGTCATAAGTCTTGTCGTCTTTTTTTATCTTGCCGATACTGACTTAGCTCAAAATGTAATTAAAAAAATTGGCACTTTTGGCTATTTCGGTAGTTTCTTGTCCGGAATATTTTTTGTCTCAATTTTTACTGTCGCGCCGGCCGCAGTAGTAATATTTGATCTGGCAAAAAACCTAAACCCTCTATTTGTTGCCATAACTGCCGGCGTTGGAGCAGTAATTGGTGATTACCTGATATTCCGATTTCTGAAGGACAGGGTCTTTGAGGAACTTTCGCCAATATTTCAAAAAGTTCGCGGCTCATTCTTGAAAAAACTTTTTCTGAGCCCATTTTTTACTTGGTTAATTCCAATCGCTGGTGCATTTATTATTGCTTCACCACTGCCTGATGAAATTGGCATCAGTTTAATGGGATTATCAAAAGTAAAAAATTGGCATTTTATTTTAATAACTTTTCTCTTAAATGCGATTGGCATTTTTCTTGTTGTTACGTTAGCCAGATCTTTTTAAGATAATCATCTTCTAAGATAATAATATCTAATATAGAGTATGAATAGCCACAAATATGACGGGCTTTCGGAGGCTGAAGCTCTCAAACGAAGGGAAAAATTTGGAGAGAATGTCCTTAGAGAGAAAAAAGGACCCTCTCCTTTTTATATTTTCATTTCACAATTTAAAAGTCCCCTGATTTATGTCCTGCTTTTTGCGGCAATAATTTCATTTTTATTCCAAGAATATTCCGATTTTGGGCTTATTACTGCAGTTATTGCCTTAAATGCAATTATGGGCTTTTATCAGGAATATAACGCTCAAAAAACTCTTTCAGCACTAAAGAAAATTTTAAAGCCGATTGCCTCGGTAATTCGCCAGGGTAAAAGGACTGAAATTGAGGTCAAGGATTTAGTTCCTGGCGATATTGTTGTGCTGGCGGCTGGTGACCAAATACCAGCTGACGGTAAAACTCATGAAGCGACTAATCTTCTAGTTAACGAAGCAATTCTAACTGGCGAAGAAGAAGCTGTTGATAAAAAACCAGCTGAAAATGCCCCTCTTTTTATGGGCACAACGGTAATTTCTGGTGTCGGAATAATGGAGGTAACAAAAATCGGTCTTGAAACTGAAATTGGCAAAATTTCAGAGAAACTATCCGAAATTCGAGAGGAAGAAACGCCATTGCAGATAAAATTACAGAAGTTTTCCACTAACTTGATTTATATTATCGCCGTTCTCTGCCTGTTAATTTTTATCTTGGGCATTACTCGAGAACATAATGTTTGGACAATGTTTAGATTTGCCATGGTTTTGGCCGTCGCTGCAATTCCTGAAGGTTTGCCAATTGCCGCCACAGTTATTCTCGCCCGCGGGATGAAAAGAATTCTAAAGCGAAAGGGCTTGGTAAAAAAATTGCTGTCGGTCGAAACGCTTGGCTCGACTTCGGTAATCTGCACTGACAAAACCGGCACCTTAACTCGCGGCATTATGCAAGTGGTTAAAAGTCAATTTTCCGACGCAGAACATGCACATCTGGCATTGATTTTGGCTAATCAGCAAAAAGACAATTTGGAGGTGGCTCTCTGGCAATACGTCGAAAAACACAATCACCTGCAGCCGAAAAAACTCCTAGATTCAGTAGAAAAAATTTATGAAGAGCCATTCAACAGTGAAAATAAATATTCATTATCTGCCATTCGCCAGGATGGAACAGAACGTGCTTATGTTTTAGGTGCACCGGAAGTTGTTTTAGGTTTCTGCAAAATTTCCGAAAGTGATAAAGAAAAAGTCCTCAAACTGATGAAAAGCTGGGCTGAGCTAGGCTTAAAAATCGTCGGCTGCGCTTATAAAAAAGAAGGTGATCTAAAAGAAAAGAAGGATTGGATCTGGCTCGGGATTCTCGGCATTGAGGACCCAATTAGACCAGAAGTCAAAGAAGCAATTTCCGCTTGTCAAAATGCCGGAATTAAAATTAAAATTGTCACTGGCGATTTTCGGGAAACTGCGATAAAAGTTGCCAAAACCCTCGGCCTAAAATCTGATAACAAAAGTATAATGGAAGCTCCGGAACTGGAAAGAATTTCGCCTGATGAATTGAAAAAAAGAATTGAAAATATCACAATCTTTCCAAGAATTACTCCGCATCAAAAATTAAAAATCGTCGAGGCGCTTCAGGGTAACAACGAAGTTGTGGCCATGACTGGCGATGGAGTTAATGACGCACTGGCGTTGAAAAAAGCTGATATTGCTGTTGTTGTCGCCAATGCTTCCGATGTCGCCAAAGAAGTTTCTGATTTGATTTTGCTCGATAGCAATTTCAAAACTATTGTTGCCGCCTGCGAAGAAGGCCGAGTAATTTTAGCCAACATTAAGAAAGTTGTAAGCTACGCTCTTTCCAATTCTTTTGTCGAACTTATTCTGATTTTTGGCGCCGTACTTTTAAATTTTCCTACTCCTTTAACTGTGGCAATGATTCTTTGGATTAATTTAATTTGCGATGGCCCGATTGATATTGTTTTGGGCTTTGAGGGTAAAGAAAAAGGCTTGATGGAGATCCCCCCAAGAGAACTGCAAAGAGAAAATATTCTCGATAAATATGTGATCATCACCACTTTGGTTGTCAGTTTTACCGTCGGAACTTTGGCTTTGATTTCTTTTTGGTATTACTTGGCACAAACTGGCAATTTAGAGTTTGCTAGAACTATTGCTTTCGCCATCGTAATTTCTGTTAGCTTGATCTATGTTTTTGCCTTTAAAAATTTGAAAAAACTGATGATCAAATCTGAAAATTTCTTTGCCAACAAATATCTTCTTATCGGTATCGTTTATGGTATTATCTTAATTCTTGCTGCAGTATATCTTCCTTATTTAAATAAAATTCTCGGCACTGTTCCCATCGCTCCAGCGTTCTGGTTTTTAGTTCTGGCGGTTGGGATAGTGGTGATTTTCTGGGTTGAAATTTTAAAATCAATCCGACAAAAATAATTTAATTGCTGTATAATGAAAATTTAAGGAGGGATAAATGTTGAACGAAGTGAAATCCCCGCCTAGCGGCGAGGCAGGCGCCTCTGGCGGAGATAATCCACAAGTAGAAAAACCAGTAACCAATCAGGCACCACCGCCACCAGCACAGCCAACTCAGCCGGCGGCAAAACCAAAGAGCAATGTAGCAGTTATCATCATTATTATTGTCGTTGTGGTTCTGGCTCTTGGTGTTGGCGGCTATTTTGGCTGGAAATACTACGGAAAAAAACTTTTTAATAAACTGACCGGCAAAACGACTGAAACCGGCACCACTACCGGTTCGGGCAAAATCAGTATTAAATCGGTGGTTGATTTACTAATGTATCCGGGTAGCAAAATTACTGATCAAAAACAGGGCGAGGAGTCGAGCGCCTACAAGGCCGAGTTGACATTATCATCGAGCGACAGCGTTGAAACAATTAAAAATTATTACCTTGATTTGATCAAAAAAAATAATTGGACAATTACCCGCCAAGGGTCTTCTGAAGATAATAACTATTATCTGACTATTATCAGCAAGGACTTTACCGATGAGTTCGAGGCCACCAAATACGCAATTGATGATTTCACAACCATCTGGCACAAAATTACCGGTGATAATCTTAGCATTGAAGGAATTGCCATTACCGCAACCGGCGGCAGTTCGACATCGACTTCGACGACGACCGGCACAACCGGTGGCACCGGTGCAACGACTACCGCAAGTTATATAATTGCCGATTCCAATACTCGGGAAATCTCCGAATCAGAAATTATCAATTTTACCCCTTGGCAGCTAAAAGTTGCCCGCAACGAAATTTACGCCCGCCACGGCCGGCCGTTTGTTCATAAAGATTTGCAGTGCTATTTCGCCAAACAATCTTGGTACAGTGTTGACCCGAATTTCAGCGAGACCAGCTTAAGCTACACTGAAAATAAAAATGTCGCCACAATTCTTGCTTACGAGCAAAAAACCAATAGCCCACTTTTGCAAGTTGACTCCGGCTGTCAACAATAGAACTAATTATTATTTAAGCTACTGCTACTTTGGCTTGTTTTTTCTTTAGCACCAGCAAATAGATTATCGCCGCTAATAATAATCCGCCGAGGATTAGGAGAATCCACCAATAGTTGATGATCATATTTCGGAGTAAATTGGCGGTAACTTCATTTGATCTCTCGGAAACATTGCCGCTTTTATCATAGGCCCGAGCGGCGAAGTAATAACTGCCGCCGGGCAACAAATTTCTGACTCTGATGGTGTTGGCAGTGCCGGAATTCTTGCCGCTTCCCGAGCCGCTTGAGCCGCTACCAGAACTTCCGGAGAAACCTGAATATCCGATACCTGTCGGATTATCTCCGGCAGGATCGGTAGTCGGCTGATCCTGCGATGGTTGGCTGTTGTTTCCGACATAATAGCCATAAGTTGAGAAACCGTACATTAAGGACAAATCCTGCACTCCGTCGTGCATTGAATAACCGCGCAAATAGCAGGCGGTATCCGAAGTCGCCGACAAGTAGGCGTGGCCTTGGGTTTCAATCACGACCAGAGCGTACTGTAGATTTGGCTCAATATCTTGAGTCGAAATGCTGTAATATTCCCAATATTCATTCGCAAAATAATATCAATGAGATCAAACCAATCAGGACTAAGTATTTTTTCATTCTTCCCCGCCTTTTTTATATTTAAGTTGCTATCGCACGACACCGATTCCCATGTACCACTCCTGTGGTTTTTTGCACAATGGGCAAACTTCCGGCGCCAACTTGCCTTTGTGAATGTAGCCGCAGTTTAAGCATTTCCACTCGATCTCGTCATCACGCTGATATAATTTACCGCTCTCCAAAAGATCAGCCAAAATAGTGTAGCGCTCTTCATGCTTTTCTTCAACTTCGCTAATTTCTTGGAATAATGTCGCTGCAGCTTTATCGCCCTCATCTTCGGCGACTTTTTTGAAACCGGGATACATTTGCGTAAATTCAAATTCTTCTCCTTCAGCGGCATGACGCAAATTTTCCACTGTCGTGCCAAGCTGGTCGATGTTGTAGGTGTTGGTCATTTCAACTTTAGCGGAAATTTGCTCATACTCCTCTTGCGCATGCGCCCGTTCGTTTTCCGCGGTTTCTTCAAAAACTCTAGCAATCCACTCCAACCCCTCTTTCCGCGCCTGCTTGGCGAAAAAAGTGTATTTATTTCTCGCCAGCGATTCCCCGGTCATCGCTTTAAGCAAATTTTTTTCTGTTTCCATAATTCCTCCACGACTCCATTAATATTTACTATCTTTTTTATAGAATAACAAATATCTGTTATTTGAAAAATAAAAAATGCCTTTGGCTCAAATCAGCCGAGCATTTTTATCAAAAGCGAGCTTATTTGGGACCTGTCCCCTAAAAAGCATTTTCAAAATGATTTCGGCGTTTATCTTTCTATAGAACTATTTCAAATACGTATGCAAACTTTCGGATTGCTCGTTCTTTTTTAGTTTTTGCAGCGCTTTGGCCTCGATTTGACGAATGCGTTCACGAGTGACACCAAATTCTTTGCCAACTTCCTCCAGAGTATGAGTCCTGCCGGTTTCGAGGCCAAAGCGCATCTTCAAAACTTTTTGCTCCCGCGGTGATAGAACTCCTAGAAATTTACTCACATCTCCTTTGAGAAGCTGGTATATTGCGCTTTCTTCAGGCGAAAGATTTTTGTCGTCCTCAATAAAATCGCCAAGTTTTGAATTAGACTCTTCGCCAACAGGTGACTCTAAAGAAACTGTCTCTTGAGAAATCTTAATAATATGTTCAACTTTTTCAACATCAATGCCCATTTCGTGAGCAATCTCTTCTGGCGTTGGCTCACGGCCAAGATCTTGGACCAGTTGACGTTGAGTGCGAATGAGCTTATTAATCATTTCAATCATATGAACAGGGATGCGGATTGTTCGTGCCTGGTCGGCGATCGCTCGAGTGATCGCTTGACGGATCCACCAGGTGGCATAGGTGGAAAATTTATAACCCTTTTTGTAATCAAACTTCTCCACCGCTCGCATCAGACCAGTGTTGCCTTCCTGGATAGCATCCAAAAGTGAGAGTCCGTGTCCAATATATTTTTTGGCGATCGAAACTACCAAACGCAGGTTGGCTTCGGCCAATCGCCGTTTTGCCAGCTGGTCACCCTTTTCAATTCTTTTAGCCAAGCGGACTTCTTCTTCGGTAGTCAGGAGTGAAATTCGGCCAATTTCTCGTAAATACATTCGCACTGAGTCATCAGAAATTGATTCCAGCCCTTCCATAATATCATCTTCCACCCGCTGGCCGCCGATAATATTTTCTAAAATTGATATCGTCTGTTCCTCTTCTTGAACATCAACGCCGTGTGAAATGAGATAATCAAAAATCTCATCGAGAGTCGCGATGTCTTCTTCGGCATAAGGAAAAACCTGAAGCATCTCCTTCATCGTCACATAGCCATGAGCTTTGCCTTTCTCCAAAAGCCGATTGATCTCCGGCGTAAAAGGTAGAGGTGCCTCGCGAATAAATTTTGGGACCTTTTTAGTCATCCCTTACGAATTATTAAAAGGAATATAAACTATCACTGATCCGCCTCGGCGAGCCGTAGGCGAGACGGGTTGTTTCTTATTTGTATCT
>CAZHFJ010000018.1:0-3438 GCA_964531145.1 uncultured Candidatus Saccharibacteria bacterium
GACTGCAGCTTAAAAAATATTGCAAAAAGTGCAAAAAACATACTTTGCACAAAGAGGCGAAATAACTCGCATTTTTAAGATCATCCTAGATTTTTGATAGGGGCATAGTACAACGGTTAGTACAGCGGTCTCCAAAACCGCGGATCGGGGTTCAATTCCTCGTGCCCCTGCCAATTTGTAAAGTTTGGAGGTGATATGAAACTTAACTCTTCTGATTTTGAAGACGGGGGCGATATTCCGCTGAAATTTACCTGTCAGGGAGAGGGGATTTCGCCAACGCTTTCTTGGTCGGAAATTCCGGCTGGAGCTAAAAGCTTGGCACTTTCATTGGTTGATCCTGATGCCCCGGGCGGCAATTTTATCCATTGGCTGATCATAAATATTCCAGCCAGTGCATCAGGCATCGGTCAAAATGAAACCATCGGTGATGAGCTGCCAAACACCACCGGCAACACCGATTATATCCCTCCCTGCCCACCTTCTGGCAAACATCGCTACATCTTTACTCTTTATGCGCTGGATGTGGATCATCTCGATCCGCAAATTATCAGCGATTTTGAAGCTGCTATAAAACCATATATTTTAGATCAGGCACAATTAATCGGGCTCTACCGAAAGCAGTAGTTTGCCAGATTGGTCTAAATAATTTATAATCAGGCTAGAGATATTTTGGTAATCATTTTAGGTGAGGGGAAATGCGAAGTGTAATGAAGTCCGCCTCTGGCGGAAAGCAAATCCAAATCTTTAAGATTATTGCTCAAAGAAGGCTAGTCTTCATCTCGTCTTTGGCGATAATTGTCTTGATTGTTGGAGTGATAATATTAGGATACTCATTGAAAAACGCCCGGCACTCTAAGGCTGGTATTTCTTGTACCGACTCGGTCCCACAGACTTGTATTTTTAAAGATATGGCTTCGAATACGGATATTTCTGGCATCACTTGGGATAATACTAATTTGATTATTGATAATGCCACTGTGACAATTTTCGGTGCTCACACATTTGAAAGTTTAACTGTCAGGAATAATGGTCTTTTAACTCACGCTCCGTTAACTGCCGGCAGTGATTACATTTATCCGTCTTATCAGTTAATTGCCGGCGCCGCGGATAAAAAAATTGATATTAATGTTAAAAATACAATTAAGTTGGAGTCGGGCGGGGAGATTAGCGCCGATGCTACCGGCTATGAAGGCGGGAATCCATTAGATGCTCCTCAAGATGCCGATGATTGTAACGCACTAGATGATTGTAAAAATGGGCATGGACCCAGCGGCGGCGGTAATGGTAGCTCCCATGATGATAATACTGGCGGCGGTGGCGGCAGTTATGGCGGCAAGGGCGGCAGTGGTTATGTCTTGCACTCTTTTAGTAGAGATACTTATGGAGCATTTGCCAGTTTTACTGATTATCAAAATACACCGCTCGAGTTGCTTTATGGTTCCGGTGGTGGTGGCGCCCGCCGACATGCCCATTCAGGAAATAATAGGATTGGTGGACAGGGCGGTGGTCGGATTTTTATTACCGCTGGCGACTTGATTTTTGATTCTGACTCACGAAGCAGAATTAGCGCTAATGGCGAAAATGGAGAGCATATATCTTCCGATGATCTTGTTGCTGGCGGCGGCGGTTCAGGCGGGTCAATTGTAATTAGATTAACTAAGTACTCGGGGCAGACAGTTTTTACTACTAATGCTGTTGTTACCGGCGGAACAGGTTGCGGCATTTATACTTGTACTTCTGCTGCAGATGGCAGTTTTATTGGCAGAGGAGTAAATGTTAATAATACTGACGCAATATCGCATGTCGCGGCCAAAGGCGGTAGCGGTGATACATGGGCCGGCGGTGGCGGAGGCGGCCGGATTTATATTGAGGCGATTCAGACGCAGGTATCAATCTTAAAATCCATTACTCGCGGTGACGGATTGCCGCTTTACAGTTTCAAACCGAATGATGTTGTGGCGGTTATTTTACAAGTCAGCAATTTGACTGTTGGACAAGCAGTTGATATTAAAGATGAGATTTTCACTGACGGTATAAATAATCCAATCGTTAGTAATATATCAGACGGTGGTACTTTAGATGGTTCGTATGTCCACTGGAATGCTTTTGTACCGACCGCGACGACAGCGACTTTGTCTTATGGTTTGACAATAAAATAATCAATGAAGTTAGTTAAAAATCGTTATTTTCAACTTCTAATAGCTTTTTTCGCTCTGGGCGCAGTTTTTTTCGCCAAGCCGGTTTTTGCTTTGGAGCCGAATTATGAATTGCCGTCAATGCTTTGGGGCCGAGCTTCAGTGACGACTAAACCGGGAACTTCAGAATCAATGGTCTATTTTTCACAGCCGCAGGCAACAATGGCGATTCGTAATACTGCGCCCGGGTTTTTGCTTAATTTTGAGTATTCTGTTGATTGTCTACTGGGCATTACCGATACAAACATTAGTTGTTTTAAATTCAGCCAACCGTCAGGCACTAAAGTGCTAAATAGCAAAACATATGTCAATGAAGTACTGAAATCAGCAGTTGCCGCTTTGAAATATCCGGCAGTAAATGTCATTGGTAGCACTTATTCAGCTAGTGATCTGGGCGACTTTGCTTACTGGGGCCGGCATTTGCGGCAAACCGGCGACAATTACTCTCGAAACGCTTTCTGGCAAGCAATGGATTATCAGTTTAATCTAGCTGCTCAAGCGTATTGGAATTCAGCTGATCCGGTCAAAAACAGCGCGATGAGTGAGACCCTAAATCGTCTAAAAAGCAACGCCTCCGATCTTAGTAACACCAATTGGAGCACGGCTTCAACGGTTTATAATTTTAATGGGGTCTGCGGAGGCGGTGTCGCCGATAATTGTCCAGAGGAGTCACTTTTTCCTGAAGGTAAATTTTGGCTCTATCACGGTGATAAGATCTCGTCAGAGTTGCATTATTATAGTAAGGGAACAATTTACATCCAAAACGGTGATTTGAATATTATCAGCAGCATTTTCAATCCGAAGACCGGCAATGAGCACGACAAAGCCAGTTTTGGCATAGTGATAAATAATGGCGACTTGATAATTAGAAATCTAAATCCCAATGAAGCAATAAAAATATCTGCCTCAATTTTTGTCCCGAACGGCACAATCAAAGTCATCGGGGATAATATCACGCTCACCGGTTCTTTTGTCGCTAAGGATTTTTCCGTTACCGGCAGCAACATCAATTTTATCCAAGATACGCGCGGCGAAAATGCTTGGCCGCCGGGATTTCGCGAATTGCAGTTGCCAATCATTTTAAATAAATGATACAATAAGTCCATAAAGTCCATAAAGTTTGTAAAGTTTTTATAGTTTAGTTATAATGTAGTTAGGGTAGCTTTTTATTGATTCAGCCGTGTTCGATATGTGTGGTTGAAATTAGTTAGCCCTCCTTCGCTCGAATTCGTCTCGAGGACTA
>CAZHFJ010000018.1:3538-10443 GCA_964531145.1 uncultured Candidatus Saccharibacteria bacterium
CGACCCTCGCAGCCGAATGCTCGCTACGGAAGGGCACGACAAACTATTAGATTTTAAAGGGGTCGTGGAGGGATTATGCCTGATGAGGAGGTCCACAAAGAAGGGACAGAGCCGTTTCTGGAGATTAATACTCCGCAGGGCGGCAGCCGGACAGCAGGAATGGTATTTATTCTAACGATAATTTCGGTGATTTTAATTGTCGGTTTTTTGGTTTTTTATAAATATCATACTGACTCACAGGCAACTGATAAGGAACAGGCGTTGCAGAATTTACAAACTGAGCTTAATAGCAAAAAGAACAAAAAAATTGAAGACCAAGCCGCGCAGGTTAATTCCACTGTTCAAATTCTCTCAACTGCAAGCAAGTCAAAGTATCTTTTCAAGGCTTTTATTGATGAGCTGGTGAAGAAAATCACCAACGATACCAAACTCAATAATCTCTCAATCGATAGTTCTGGCAAAGTGACAATGGACGGTCAGAGTGGCAGTTATCGTTCAGTGGCAGATCTGGCTTTAGCTCTAAAGTCGGGAAGCAAATTGAAGAATATTCAAATTACCGGCCTGACTCAATCTACCGAGAATGGGGCAGCAGTCGTTTCCTTCTCGATGATAGCTGATATCTCTGACTGGAAGAACGCCTCAATTACAGAGACCCAAGCACCATCTGCGACTACAACACCAGGAGGGGAAGGTGAATAAGAAAGATCTAAATTTACTTCTGCCGGCGGCTACACTGATTGTGGCTATTGCTGGATTTCTGATCTCATATAAGCTGCTGATGCCAGCAATTGCTGATAACTCGGCAAAAATTTCTGCCTATGAATCGGATATCGGGAGAGCAGAGGAAAAGCTTAATTCAATTTCGACAACTGAAAAATCAATAGCAAAGATTTCTGATCTTGTCAACAACCTTTTGATTGCTGTTCCTGACAGCGTTGATTCCCCGGATTTAATTACTGAAATTGAAACGATTGCCGTCCAAAACCAAGTCGTCCTGCCAAGTATTACACCACCAGAAGAGATCGATTCGGGATCAAATACTTCAGCTGGGGGCGTAACTGGCGAAGCTTCGAACGGCAGCAGTGGACTTGCTGTTAATATCTCAGTCTCTGGTCCTTTTCAAAATATCTATAATTTTATCAGTGCCCTAGAGACCAGTATTCGTTTCTCCAAAATTACCACTCTGACTATTACATCATCAGAGGAAGGAACTCTCGGGGCATCAATTACTTTTGAGGTTTACAAACGACCATCAACGACTTCAAGTGATAAGGAGGCTAATAATGAGTGAAAATAGTTTTTTCGATCGCTCAATGACAATTGTCAGTCTGGTACTTCTAGTGTTCGTTGTTGCTGCTTTTGTCTGGTTGTGGTTTGGTTCCCAGCGACCTAGTGCCGAGATTTATAAGTCAGCAGAAAATCTCGAACCGGTGACTATCACCGGAGTCGAATCCAGAGCAAAAACTCTACTTGAGGGACTGAAAAACAACGCTGCGATTCCGATTCCTGAGCCAACTGGCAAGGAAGGTAGAACAGATCCGTTCGCGGCACTATAACCAATTTAAAATTTAAAATTTAAAATAAATTTAAAAATCTTAATTTAAAATGTTTTAAACATTGAAACATTTAAACATTTATTTTAAATTTTAAATTGAAAATTTTAAATTCTCTACCGTGGTCAGCGAAAAAAAAAATTCTCTAAATAATTTTTCAATTTTTAGCGGTTTATCCCAAGCGCTCTCTTCGCAATCGATTATCGATGTCTTTGTTGTCCAGGGATTGGTTCTGCCAGCTGATGCCGAGAAGATAAAATCTCGTTATCAGAATAATCTGGCAATTGAACGATTTTTGCTCTCAAATAAGCTTGTCTCTCGGGAGGCAATAAATAAGGCTTATAGTATTATCCTTAAGTTACCTTTTGTCAGTCTTGGTAATCTGGCAATTCCCGAAGAAGTCCTTAAAATTATTCCAGAAAAAGTTACCAGAAGATTTTTAGTTGTCCCCTTTAATCTTAAAGAGAAAATCCTCAGTTTAGCTACGGGCAATCCCGGAGAGATTTTCTTGCCGCAAAACAGAAGTCTTGAAGATATTCTTTCGGCAAAGGGTTTGAAGCTTGAACTCTTTATCTCAACCCCGGAGGATATTCTTCAGGTTCTTAATCGTGGCCAGAAGACTAGAAAGGGGCTGCTTCTCTCTAAGGGCAGTCTACCGGTAATCTTTTTGCGAAATCGCAACATTGAACAGAAGTATCTTCAACTTCTACCTCTGGATTTTATGATTAAAAATCGTCTGGCAATTTTTGATCAGACAGGTGAGTGGAACTTTCGTATCGCCGAGGAAGATCCCTATAGTGCACAAACTCGGCAGATTGTTGATTATTTAAAAAAGAATAATAATCTCGATTTTGAAGAGTTTTCTACCTCAAAAGATGATATTGACTATGTTGTCTCTTTATATCAAAGAGGGAGTGAAGCAAAGACAGAAGAAAGTGAACAAAAAGAGAAAGGTAAAGAGGAAACAGCAGGTGCTTTTAGCAATATTGTCAGTTCTCTTGTCTCGGAGAATAAACCAGGCCTGACAATCGAAGAGACAGCCAAAACAGATGATAGAAAACAAACCAAAACAGGGGACATTGAAACCGCTGGCGTATCACCCAAGGGTAAGATAACTCGAGAAGAAGAGGTAAAATATGAACTCGAGGAATCCAGAAAATCCGAAGAGGCAGAACGTGATATTGGGAAACTTTTAGGTAAGACACAGATTAAAAGCCTAGAGGAAGTGGAAGAGATAGTCAAAGAGAATTCGATTCCCAAGCTGGTTGCAGCAATTATCAGCTTTGCTCTATCTCTTGGCTCGTCTGATATTCATATCGAGCCAGAAGCTAAAAGAGTTCGGGTGCGCTTTCGAATTGACGGTGTTCTTAAGGATATAATACAGCTGCCTTTGGATTTTGCCGCCGGGGTGACTAGTCGGGTAAAAATTCTTGGCTTAATGAAACTTGATGAAACTCGCATTCCTCAAGACGGTCGCTTCTCAATCAATTTCATGGACCGTGAGGTTGACGTTCGTGTCTCAATGCTGCCGACAGTTTTTGGTGAAAAAACCGTGATGAGAATTTTGGACAAATCCCAAGGTATTTTATCACTAGAGGACCTTGGTTTTGTCGGCTCGGCTTTCAAGATTATTATGGAAGAGATTAAAAAACCTTACGGGGTGATTCTGGCAACTGGTCCAACAGGCTCAGGTAAATCCACAACACTTTACGCGATTCTTAATCGTATAAATCAACCCGGAGTTAACGTAGTAACCTTAGAAGATCCGGTTGAGTATGAAGTACCAGGAGTTAACCAATGTCAGATAAAGCCAAAGATTGGTTTTAGCTTTGCGGAAGGCTTGCGTAGCATTCTTCGCCAAGATCCGAACATTATTATGGTTGGTGAAGTTCGTGATTCTGATACTGCCAACATGGCGACTCATGCAGCTTTAACTGGACACCTGGTGCTAACCACACTTCATACCAATGACGCCGCTTCTGCCCTTCCCCGACTTATTGATATGGGAGTTGAGCCTTTCCTAATTACTTCAAGCATTAATTTAATCATCGCTCAGAGATTGGTGAGGAGAATTTGCCTAAAATGCCGAGAAAAAGTTGATATTCCGCCAGCCTTGAAAGAATCGATCAAAGAAGAGCTTAATACTATTCCGAGAGTTGACAAAGATGACCTTGCTAGGATTAAAAAGGAGATTCAGTTCTTTAGAGGCAAGGGCTGTAACGAGTGTACAGAGGGTTACCGAGGGAGAATTGGTATATATGAACTTCTGGTGATGAATGATCAAATCGAGAATTTGGCTGTTTCGCGGCGGCCAGCCTCTGAAATCAAAGAAGTAGCGATAAAGGCCGGCATGCTGACGATGCGACAGGATGGGATATTAAAAGCGCTTGATGGACTAACGACAGTTGATGAAGTACTTTTGGCTACAGGTGAAATTGGGGTAGGTAATGTCATTAGTCTTGCAAAGGATCATAGCCAGAAAGAGCCGGAAGTGGCTAGAGACTTTAAAAAGTATCCTCTTGATTTAGCTTCCGGCAGCCCCGCAAGCTTGCGGGGCAAACAGACAGAGGCTAAGGCCAGGGCTAAACTTGAGGCTGAAATGAAGGTTGCAAAAACAAATCCAGCTGTTTGACTCTCAACGTAAATTTTTGTTATGATAAGTATTGAAGTAACAAGATACAAGATACAAGATACAAATAAATTCCAATATTCAAATCTCAAATACCTAAGCTTTTGAATTTGGAGATTGAATTTGAATATTATTTGGTTATTGTTTCTTGGTAAATTTGCCCGCCTGAGGCGGGTCATGGAGGGAAGATGGAAGCGAAACAAAACGGTGCTACAAAATTCCCAGCCTTTTCGCGCTTGCTTGACTTAGCAATTTCAAAAACTGCTTCAGACATTCATGTCGTTCCCGGTGCCCACCCACTACTGCGTATTGATGGACGTCTTTTACCCGTAACTTCTGAGCCTCCGCTGACCAAAGAAAAAGTTGACAACCTATTGTCAGAGATTGCCAAAACAGAAGTTCTTGAAAAAGTCAGGAATAGGCAGGAAGTTGATTTTTCCTTTGAATATAAAAATACCCGTTTTCGCACCAATATCTATCTTCAAAAAGACTTACCTGCCGCTTCTCTGCGTCTGATTCCTAGTGCGATTAAGTCTTATACTGAGCTAGGACTGCCGCCAATTATCGAACATTTTACCGCCCAATCTCAAGGGCTTGTGATTATTACCGGGCCGACGGGTCATGGTAAATCAACAACACTGGCTTCTATGGTCCAAAAAATTAATCTTGAGCGGCGAGAGCATATAATTACAATTGAAGATCCGATTGAATATCTTTTTCATAATGAGAAAAGTTTAATTTCCCAGAGAGAGGTCGGCAATGACACTATGAGCTTTACGACCGCCCTACGTAGCGCTCTTCGCGAGGATCCAAATGTCATACTGATTGGTGAAATGCGCGATCTTGAAACTATTGAATCTGCCTTAGTAATGGCAGAAACTGGACATTTGGTCCTGACCACCCTACATACTAATTCTGCTGCCCAGACTGTTGACCGTATAGTTAGTGTTTTTCCTTCCTATCAACAGCAGCAGATCAGAAGTCAGCTAGCCGCTGTGATACTTGGGGTAATGTCCCAGAGACTGATCCCACGAATCTCCGGCGGTCGAACTGTAGCAGCTGAAGTGATGATTGCTAACGCCGCAGTTCGAACATTAATTCGTGATAGTAAAATTCACCAGATCCCCAACGTTATCCAGACCTCAGCTTCAGAAGGCATGATTCTTCTAGATAAAGTTTTGGCAGAGCTGATATCCAGGGGCGAAGTTTCTCTTGAAGATGCCCTGACATGGTCAATCTCACCGAAATCATTAAAGATGATGGTGTACTAATAGAAGCAAATCCGAAGCACGAATGTCGAAATCCGAAACAATATCGAATGATTAAACTCCAAATGTTTAGAAAATTAGAAAATTAGAAAATTAGAATTTATTTCGAGTTTCGATATTAGAATTTAGAATTTGATTTAACAATTATGATGCGTTTTAAATACAGAGCAAAAAACGATCGCGGCGATATTGTTGGTGGTGTTGTCCGAGCTGACAACGTACTGGCAGCGGAAAAGATTTTACGCCAAAATAACTTAGTCACTGTTGATATTTTTCCTGAAACAAGTCAGGTTTTTAGTCTTTTTGGTCTACGCAAAAAAGTAACCTTGCGCGACAAATCAATATTCTCCAGTCAGCTTTCAACTATGATATCAGCTGGGTTGGCCTTGCCTAAGGCAGTAAATATTATTGCTGCCCAGACTGAAAATCAATATCTAAAAAGTATATTTTACAATGTTAATCGCGATCTTGAGGAAGGTCTAAATTTTTCCTCCTCTTTGGCAAAATATCCGGAGGTTTTTGATCAGCTTTTTGTCAATGTTGTTCGCTCTGGAGAGTCAACAGGCAATCTAGAAATGGTGCTTGATCGTCTGGCGAAGAAACTTGAGAATGATCAAAACCTCTCCTCCAAACTTATGTCAGCACTAATTTATCCAGCATTTATCATCGTTGCCTTGATTGTTGTTGGCTGGCTTTTAATGGTCAAAATTGTGCCTCAAATTGAATCAGTTTTTACAGAAGCAAATGCAACGCTGCCCTGGGCCACGCGGACGCTCATTGCTGTCTCACACTTTCTAGCCAATTTCTGGTGGGCTGTGATTATATTTCTTCTGCTGCTGGTGATATTTTTGCGCTATTATCTATCTTCTGATCAAGGTCGAGATATCTATGCCAGAATTCAGCTTAAACTCCCGGGTTTTAGGAAGATTACAAATGATATTTATATGGCCCGCTTTTGTCGGACGATCGAGATGCTTTTTGAATCTGGCGTGCCCCTGATTGAATCTATTAATACTTGTGCCAATGTAATGGTCAACGGCTATTACAAGAAATCTCTCCAAAATATTTCCAAGGAAGTGCAAAAGGGTGTATCATTTAGTGTAGAGTTATCCAAGGATCCATTATTCCCGCCACTTGTTAGTCAAATGTTGGCGGTTGGTGAACAAACCGGCAAATCGACTGATGTAATGAACAAATTAGCCAGATATTATGAGGGTGAAGCAGAGAATGCCGTCAGGGGGGTCTATTCATTAGTTGAACCACTTGCTATGATATTAGTAGGCATTGGTGTGGCAATATTGGTGTTTGCAATTTTAGTGCCAATTTACCAAATTGCATTGATGGAGTAACCCGCGGTCGATCGGGAGTAATATTATAAACTTAAAAATATTGAGAAAGTAGGAGGAAAAATGTTGAACAAAGTGAAATCCCTGCCTAGCCGGCAGGCAGGCGCCT
>CAZHFJ010000019.1:0-10440 GCA_964531145.1 uncultured Candidatus Saccharibacteria bacterium
GAACTTGCTGGGTACTGCAATGTGACATCAAAAAGTTTTTTGCTAGCATCGATCATCAAGTTTTACTCCAAATTCTGCAAAAGTCGATTCATGATCAAGAATTAATTTGGTTCTTAAAGGAAATTATTGAGAGTTTTTGTTTAATAAGAGTTGGAGTAGGGTTACCTTTGGGAAATTTGACGAGTCAACTATTGGTAAATATTTATATGAATGAATTTGACCAATTTATAAAACAAAAATTGAAAATCAAATGGTATCTACGCTACGCGGATGATTTTGTTTTATTGTCAAAAAATAGGAAATATCTTGAAAATTTAATTCCACAAATTGACAGCCTCCTCCAAAACCAGCTAAAACTTTCCTTACACCCGAATAAGGTAACGGTCAAAACTTTAGTGTCGGGAATTGATTTTCTTGGTTGGATAAGTTTTACCGATCACCGAATCTTGCGTACAAAAACAAAAAGAAGAATGATTGAGAGATTAAAAACAAATAAATCAAAGGAGACGGTAAATTCATATTTAGGACTCATCGGTCACGGGAATACAAACAAATTGAAGAAGGAAGTTTTTTTCTTGAAAAATTAGTGATACAATACATATAGAGATAGAGAGATAAATTGAAGTAAAAACTACCACACCTGCCTGCCGGCGAGGCAGGTCTATTGTCACCCATTCTTCGCTGAAGCTACGAAGGGCAGGCAGATAAGCACCGATGGAAAATTCCAAGATACAAGATAGCAAGATACAAATAAGAAACAACCCGTCTCGCCTACGGCTCGCCGAGGCGGATTAGTGAGAGTTTATACTACATAATAATTATTGAGGGGAGGGGAAAATGACTGAAGAAAATAATCCGTCCTCCGCTAAAGCTCCGAAGGACAAGGGCGAGGAACTACACATCCAGTTGCCGAAGAAAAAAAAGAGAAATCTGCTCTGGTTGTGGATTTTGTTGGCAGTGATTATTGTCGGCGGCGGCATCAGCGCCTACGCCGGCCGCGGCTACATCAAAAAACTACTTGGTCTTGAGAAGAAGAGCGAGGAAAGTAAGACCGAAACTCCGGCCTCGACAACTACTGAACCGACAAAAACCCCATCGATCAAAATCGTTGACGATTGTGTTACCTGGCAGAAACCGGAAACTCTGGCCGATCTAAAATTGTTCAAAGCCGGCACTTCGAGCGATTTTGAAGGTGCGTACCAGGGCACAACTTACTATAAAGTTGCAACCACCTGCGATGGCGGCGAGATTATTTTGACCAAGGTGAAAATAGAAGTTATGGGGATTTTTTATGACTATCATCGCTTCCTGAAAAAAGGCAGCATTTACTACTGGCTGTCAAAAAATTCCGATAAAGTCGGCGCCGACGGCAACTATTATTCGCGCACCACGACTGATTCCGATAATACCTATACTCTGCTATCGCTTTTGCCGGATGCGACAATTGCTAAGAACACAACTGATCTAAAGCTTCAATATGATTCTTCAAAATTAGAGAATTTTGTCATTTCGACCGAAAC
This sequence comes from uncultured Candidatus Saccharibacteria bacterium, assembly GCA_964531145.1. GTDB lineage: Bacteria > Patescibacteriota > UBA1384 > XYA2-FULL-43-10 > CAINNR01 > CAZHFJ01. The sequence continues at coordinate 1,521 of CAZHFJ010000019.1, forward strand.
CGGCACTAAGTTGGAAGAAACCAAATGGGGCGATCTATTTCTGCTCAAGGGTGATGTGATTGACAAATCCAACGGCGATGCCAAAGTTGCCAGATATTATATTGAGATGAATGATGGCGTAAAATTAATTTATCAGCCGAAACCGACATTTCAAACTGATGATGGAGCGATGAATGTTACCTTCACAAATTCAGCGGCAACCGGCGCCAAATACACTATGATTAGAACCGCCGGCTGTGGCGGCGGAGCTGGTTCGTTCCCATTGGTAGCCGATGCCGATTCATTAAAATTAAAGACAGAAATCGGTCAGACATCAGGCGGAGTGAAAATTTATACCATCACCGATCAGACGGCAACAATCACTGAATTTGCTTATCAGGTTTATCTGATGGATCAGATCGGCAGTAAAGTAACAAAGGATGTCTTTTTGAGCGATGTCGGGATTTTGCTCTGGAAAGACGATTATGCTTCTTGGATAATTTTTCTCAAGGATAAATATCAGCCGCAAGTCGAGTGTGGCAAGCCGGTAATTTATCTCTATCCGGAACGCGATACGGCGGTTTCTGTTCAAGTCGGTGCCGATATTGGCAAATCCGAACCGGCCTATAATGGCGGTTGGAAAGTTCTGGCATCGCCGTCCGGGTCGCTGAAAACTGCTGGCGGAATTTATCCTTATCTTTTCTGGGAGGGAACTGGCTGGGGAAGTTATCCGAAAATTACATCCGGAAGTGTCGTTGAAAAAACCAAAGTCGCCGCAACGATAACTTCACAACTTTCCGAAATCGGTTTGAATGCCAAAGAAATCGCCGATTTCAACGAATTCTGGCTGCCGAAAATGCCGAATTATCCGTTCGTTCGCTTGACTTGGCTGACAACTTCGGAGATGGACAAACTGGCACCACTGGCAGTTCAGCCAAAGCCAGATACTTCAATTCGGGTATTTCTGGATTTTGAGGGCCTAAATTCCAAAGTTAATATCGCGCCACAGATCCTGCCGCACTACGAACGAAATGGCTTTACTCTGGTTGAATGGGGAGGGTTGCTGAAAGGCAAGAATTGAGAATTTAGAATCTAGAATATGAAAAATCAGTCCTGGCGCTTCGGTCGGGATTGATTTTTATTAAGAACAAAAAATGGCGGCCCAGTGATGAACCGCCTAGGGATCTTTCACATTCATCAGGTCGTCAACGTCGGAGACGAAAAAGTGAAAGGAAACAGAGCAGAAACTGCCGTAGTTATCCTGTTGGATCAACTCCAGATGATAATGAAGCCACTGGCTTTCGCCGCAAGCTTCGGCCGACCAGGACAGAGTCGCCCAGTCAGCATCGATCGGTTTATCATGCTTGGCATGGTCGATCGTGTCCAAGATGATTATCAGTGCATTGGCACCGTTGCGACACATCGCGCCGCTATTCTCCCAACCGCGACACGTATCCTCGTGAGCAGACCAGAGAGCTCTGGTGCCCGAGTCTGTTGCCACAGTAGCGGCTTTGTATTCGCGCCCTCGCTTCCAGCTGATGATCTCTAGAAAATAGTAGTGGTCAGCAATTGCCAACCATTGGCGCATTTCTGCCTCTGACTGAAGCTGGTGGGTTGGTCCGTAGTTTTTGGCGGCCGCCAGTCGGAGTTTCTCTAGGTGCGCTGGAAGTGACTCCATTGGGCGGAACTTTGGCAAGTCGGGTTGCTTTGTTAGGCGTGCCCAAACTGCCAAGATGAAGCTTTTGGCGCGTTCAAACATTAGCCCGACCTCCTTTATTTCGGATCGGATTTATGTTATCACAAATATAAATCTCGAGCAATAATTGTTACTAAAAACTTTTCAAAAAGTGATAAGATAAAGCTATGAAAAAACTCGTTATCATTGATGGTAATGCAATCATACATCGGGCGTATCATGCTCTGCCGAAAACAATGACAACACGCAAAGGTGAGCCGACAAATGCAGTTTATGGCTTTATCACCACTTTGATTAAAGTTCTGGAGGACTTAAAGCCGGATTACATCGCTGCATCTTTTGATTTGGCCGGTCCGACTTTTCGCCATCAGACCTTCAAAGAGTACAAAGCGACTCGGATTAAAGCCGACCAGGAGCTTTACGACCAAATTCCGCGGGTCAAAGAGATCGTCGAGGTGATGAATATTCCGATTTATGAGAAACAGGGATATGAAGCGGATGATTGCATTGGAACCATCGTTGAGAAAATCCGAAATTCGAATATCGAAATCCGAAACAAATCCGAAATTCGAAATTCGAAAAAAACAATGGAACAATTGAACAATGAAACAATGATTTATATTGTCAGTGGTGATAAGGATATTTATCAACTAATCGATGGTAAGGTTAAAGTCTATTCTTTACGCAAGGGTTTGAGTCAGACGCAAATTGTTGATCATGAAACAATCAAAAAAGAATACAATTTAGATCCATGTGATTTTATTGATCTTAAAGCCCTAGCCGGTGATGCTTCCGATAATATTCCCGGAGTGCCGGGGATTGGGTCGAAGACCGCGACCCAATTGCTTCAGGATTTTGATACATTGGAGAAATTATATGAAGCAATTGGGAAATCCGCTTCGAATTGTCATCCTGAACTTGATTCAGGATCTAAAAAAAATGAGATTCCGGATCACCCGTCTCGCCTTCGGCTTGCCGAGGCGGAAGTCCGGAATGACAAATTAGCAAAAATCAAGCCAAGAATATTAGAATTGCTTATTAAATATAAAGACCAGGCGTTTTTATCGCAAAAATTGGCAACAATTCATAGAGATGTGCCGATAAAATTTTCCCTTGAAGATGCCAAGTGGGGAGAGTATGATCGAAATAAGCTAAGGATACTATTCGAAGAATTAGGGTTTCAATCGTTGTTAAGGCGGTTTGATGATAAAAATAATGACGAAGCCGGAATGACGAATGACGAAAAAATGACTAAATCTGAAAAAAATCTTAAACCCGAAATGGAGAAAGAAGATCAACAATTAAAATTACTCTAATTGTCATTGCGAGTGAAACGAAGCAATCTATCCGATGGAAAATAAGCAATATTATGTTTATTTAATGACAAATTATGCAAATTCAGTTATTTATATCGGAGTAACTGATAATCTTATTCGAAGAATTTATGAGCATAAAAATAAATTAGTTAAAGGGTTTACAAGCAAGTATAATGTCAATAAATTAGTTTATTTTGAAGAGTGCCCCAGTGTTTTATCGGCAATTTCAAAAGAGAAACAATTAAAAGCTGGTTCACGACAAAAGAAAATTGATTTGATAATAAAGGGAAATCCAAAGTTTAAAGATTTATATCCAGAATTATTATAGATTGCCACGGCCTACGGCCTCGCAATGACAAAAACCGATGAAGGAAATTTTAAAAAAAGCGGAAAAATTGGGTTGTAAAATTCCCCACAAAAAGTGGAGTGATATTGATCGCGAAGTCGCACCAGTACTACGCGAGATGGAAAAGGCGGGGATCAAAATTGACGTCAGTGCTCTGAAAAGATTGGAGAAAAAGTTATCAATAAAAGTCTCTGGCATAGAAAAGAAGATTTATAAGTTGGCTGGCAGGGAGTTTAATATCTCATCGCCTGGACAGTTGTCAGAGGTGTTGTTTTCTAAATTGAAACTGCCGACCGAAGATTTGCGGCGGATTAAAACCGGCATTTCAACCTCGGCATCGGAATTGGAAAAATTAAAAGATAAACATAAAATTATCCCGGCGATCTTGGAATATCGCGAACTCTCAAAGTTACTTTCAACATATCTGGAGCCTCTGCCGACGCTCGTTGATGGCGACTCGCGTCTGCACACGCACTTTGGTCAGGATACGCGGACGACTCGACTGACATCATCCGAGCCGAATTTGCAAAATATTCCGATAAAAGGCGAGCGGGGACCGGAGATTCGCCAGGCCTTTATCGCCGAGAAGGGTAATAAATTAATCTCTGCCGATTACTCGCAAATCGAACTGCGGGTTGTCGCCTGTTTGGCCCAGGACGAAGTGATGCTCGAGGCCTTTAGTCGAGGCGAAGATATTCATGCCAAAGTTGCGGCTGAACTTTTCCGGATTCCGCTTTCCAAAGTTGATCATGACCATCGCCGATTGGCAAAAACCGTCAATTTTGGCATTGTTTATGGCATTTCTCCATTTGGTCTATCACAAGCTTTAGGGATCGCCCGCGAGAGTGCCGCAGAATATATTTTTCGCTATTTTGATATTCATCGAGGCATAAAGAGATATTGTAAAGAACAAATTGCCTTGGCGAAAAAATACGGCTATGTTGAAACATTATTCGGCTTTCGCCGCAAATTGCCAGAGATAAATTCAGAGAATAAAATGGTGGCTGAAAGTGCCGAGCGAATGGCGATAAATACACCAGTGCAGGGAACAGCAGCAGAGATCTTGAAATTGGCGATGATAGAACTTCATCGAAAGTTAAAATCCGAAATTCGAATGTCGAAATCCGAAACAAATCCGAAATTCGAATGTCGAAATCCGAAGCTTCTCCTGACGGTTCATGATGAATTAGTTGTCGAGGCACCGGCGGCAAAAGCGAAAAAAGTGGCGAAATTAGTCAAAGAAGTGATGGAAAATGAAGTCAAACTTTGTGTACCAGTTGAGGTTGAAGTCGGTATTGGTGGTAATTGGGATTCTGCGAAGAAGAACGTTATAAAATAAAAAGCGACCCGCGCCACGGGGCGAGGGTCGGGATCAGCGGCGACAAGTGCGTTTAGTCCATGCTGTGATCAGGACTGTAGTAAGGACATCGAAGTATCCTGCTGTAGCGTAGCGATGGATCGCTGTACCTGAACCGTGCGGCTTCATCCTGAAGGCAGATGATAGCATTGTATCCGAGAAAGCAAGCGATCTCTTCCCAGGTGGCAACAGGAGTTAGCTCGCTTTCTTGGACACGTTGCCTGATTTCCTCGGCCGAGAAAGTCTCTCCTGATATCTTAGCAAGACACGGGAGTCTACCGAAGGTTGGTCGTTTGCCTTTTGGCAACACAAAGTCCACATGGTACTTTTTGGCTAGTGCAGCAAGGACTACGTCACCAGCAGCTTCAATTCCAATGACGCTCATAAATAGTCTCCCTGTCAGATGGTCGGCTGCAAAAAAATAATAGCAGAAAATATCTATTGTAGCAATTGTTAATATGATTCAACTTTTTTTCGGTGAGGACACTTATTCCCTGAATCACGAACTCAAGGAAATTGAGAAAAATTTTTCTATTGCCAATTTTGGCGATATGAATATCCAAAAGTTCGATGGAAATATTCTGACATTTGATAACTTGATTCGCAGCGTGTCAGCGGTGCCGTTTTTGTCAGACAAACGCTTAATTATCGTCTATAACTTTTTGCGAGATGGCGATCAAAAGCTTCGTGATTATGTAGCCGAAAATTTGGAGAAATTCCCCGATTCGTCAGAAATTATTCTTGTCGAGGAGGGTGAAGTTAATAAAAATCTCTCGATCTTCAAAAAATTAACTAAGGCTGGAGCGGTCAAGCATTTTCCTCTGCGCAAGGGTTACGAGTTGGAGAAATGGTTAGGAGAGTACGTGAAAAAAGAAAAAATTCCGATCGCATTTTCCGCCATCAAAAAGTTAGTTGCCACTGTTGGGAATAATAGCTGGCGACTGACTTGCGAACTTGCAAAGCTTGATCTTTATCGAAAGTCACGAGGCAGTGATCAGATTGAAGAGGCGGATATTGAAGAAATGGTTGAATCTGAGCATGATCAAAATATCTTTGATTTTATTGATGCACTTGGTGCCAGAAATGCCAAACTGGCAGTAAAATATTTACAGGAGCTGTTCAAGAGTGGGAAGAATGAGAATTACATTTTAACAATGATCGTTTATCAGTTTCGTAATATGCTTCTGATCGAAGACCTGATAGTTCGTGGCGTCAAGCGAAATCAAATTCCCGCCGAGGCCGAACTCCATCCATTTGTTGTTGGCAAAACCATTCGAGTACTAAACAATTATGATCTGCCGCTTCTAAAACGCGTCTACTATCGATTGATGCAAACCGATATTGACATAAAGACTGGCCGAATTGATCCACGACTGGCGCTGGAAAAGCTTTTGGCGGATCTGACGATATAGTATAATGGAAACAAACCCTAAATCCGAAATCCTAAATTCTAAACAAACTCGAAATTCAAATTTTCAAAATTCAAAAATGTTTAGAGTTTAGAAATTAGAGCTTAGAATTTCTCCGCCTTTGGCGGAGGGAGGGGAATGGAGCCAAAAAAAGTAAAAAAGCAACCTACAGTTGATATCTACTGGCGCAAGCTAATTTTTTTCGCCCTGCTTTTTATTGTTGTTTTTGGGGTTTGGAAATTAATTGCCGGAAGTAAGTTTTTTGCTGACATCCCCGAGGATCAGACGATGACGACTTACGTTACTACTTCAGAAGTGGCCCTTGAAGTTAAAGATGATGGTAGTGTCTACAAAAATGGCCAGAAGATCAAATCCAAAGTCACTCCAGAGCGTGATTTTGATGAACTGCGGTTGATTGTTTATGACAAAAATGGCTTCTATCTAAATAACTTGCGTGTTGTACTCACATTGCCGGCAGCCGTGGCTTCCGAGACCAAACCAGAAATTCTGGCAATTCATGGGGTTGATTCAGCCGATGCCTCAGTAGTTGATAGCTCAACAATTGCTTACAATGCGACTTCTGTCAGCGAGAATGCAACCATAACCATAGTCGCTAAGATTCCGAAAGGAACTATAAAACTGCCATTTTACGACCAAGTAATATTCCTACTTTCCTCATTTGGCAGCAGCGTTTGGCTCTCGGTGGCGATTATTATCCCGTTTCTGACTCTGATTTACCTTTTTTTACTCATAGCTTTGCACCAGCGGACTCAACGTGTCTCTATTCCTGATCGGGCAATAGGGGCGCCACCGATGGCACTACCGCCGGCTGTGGTCGGAGTTCTCTTGAATCAGAAAATTGGCCCAAGGGAGATAGCTGCCACCTTGATTGACTTATCTTTGCGAGGCTATATCTTTATTATCGATCGTGACCGTGGCTTTGCTTTCGGCAAAAGAAATTTTTCCGGCCAGCTGCTTCCTTTTGAAAGGATCATTTTATCGAAGATTTTCCGTGATACTATTAGAACTTCGCAGGATGAAATCAACGAGAAATTTGTCAACCATCTTTACAGTCATAAAATGTCGCTTTTTACTAAAGAAATTTATTCCTTAGCGACAAGACTCGGATATTTTAAAGAAAATCCCGCACGCATGCACCGAAAATATCAGTATTTTGGTACTTTACTTTTCTTCTTCGCGCTAGCTTGCTTCTTTTTGACTTTCAAATATTTCCCCACGCTACCATATGCAGTGTTTCTCTGGATTGGGATGATGGTGGCCTCGGTAATTATCATTGTTGTTGGCGGGCGAATGCCAATCCGCACTGTCCTTGGCCGAGAGGGTTTGTCTAATTGGTTAGCATTTAGGAGATACCTCTCAAGCCCAGAACCTTTGCCATATGAACAGACTAACTACGAAAAGTTTACACAGTATCTGCCGTACGCGATTATTTTCCACTGTGAAGCAATGTGGGCCAGGCGTTTTGCTGACCAGGAATTTGTTGTCCCAGATTGGTTTTTGACTGAAAAGCGAGGATTAGGACTTAAAGATTTCTGTCTTGCACTATATCCGATTATTGGCTATGTTGGCCAAAATTTGGCTTCAATCCGAGAGCCGGGATATAAGTAAATGAAGTAATGACGAAACCAGAATGAGTAATGACGAATGAATGATCAATAATTCAATTATTTTCCTTATTCGTCATTCGGGCTTCTTAATTTGTTAGTCATTCTTAATTCGGGTTTAGTCATTAAATTTTGTTAGTAAAAATTAAAAATGATCAACAGAGATACAATCACTGGTAAGATAATTTATGGCGGGGGGTTTGTGTTTGATTTTGCCAGATGGCTTGTAGTTTTGGCGATTGTTTTGTCTTTGCTCCACTATTTTGTTATCACTATCTATATTGTTGATGGTGTTAGTATGGACCCAACTCTCTTGAGTGGAGAAGTCGGAGTTCTGAACAAAATTACTTATACACTTGGAAATCCAGAACGAGGTGATGTTGTGGTAGTTAAATATCCTGGTGATCCAGAGCACAAACGATACGTAAAGAGAGTTATTGGACTACCAAATGAAAAGCTTACGGTCAAAGATGGGGCGGTTTTCATTAACGACCGAAGGTTAATCGAAAATTACCTGCCTTCCTATGTCACTACCGAGAAGGATGGCAATTGGCAGCTTGGTAGTGATGAATATTTTTTGATGGGAGACAACCGACCTAACTCGAATGACTCACGCTACTTTGGTCCAGTCGAGAAACGCTTTATTATTGGCAAAACTGTCTGGATTTTGATGTCGAGATTTGAGAGCATTATTACGCCGACTTACATATTGTAGCTTAAAGTTAAAGACTAAAAACTTAAAACTAAGGAATCAAAAAATTGCCCAGAGACCGAGGTCGGGCAATTTTATTTATTTTGTGATTAGCTTTTTTGCCGGAGTTTCCTTTTTTGTTTTTTCAGCCTTTGGCTGTTTTTTCTCAACGACCGTTGCAATTTCTGATTTGGCGAGCTTTTTGGCCAGACGTGATTTTAATCTGGAGGCCTTATTTTTGTGAATAACATTTTTCTTTGCAGCTAGATCAAGTTCGCGATAGGCAGCATCAATTTTTGTTTTTGCATCTTTGCCGCCGGCAGCAATTGCTAAGCGAGCCGCCTTGAGAGCGGATTTGACTTTATTTCTTGTCTGATCATTGATTAGTCTATTAGCGCGATCGACTCGGAGAGCCTTTTTGGCTGATTTTGTTAGAGGCATATTAGATTATTTTAATACTACGTTAGGATTGTAGCAAAGAAAATTTGATTTGTAAACATA
>CAZHFJ010000020.1:0-10418 GCA_964531145.1 uncultured Candidatus Saccharibacteria bacterium
AAAAACACCGCCAAATAGTCCTCTTTTGTGCGATCAATTAACCATATCAAGTCGTGATATTTTTTCGTTGCGATTTGCAAACAACAATCTTGCCAGCATTATAGAGGAAAAAATAAATAATATAACACATAACAGCGAGAAATAAATCGAGTATCTCGGATTCTCGTTATAAACAACTAAGTAGAGTCGCTGATAATTTTCTAGGGTAAATTTATGAAAAGTAAAGTCTGGAACTATTTTATTTGCTGAATCAGTACTAAAAGTAAAAACCCAGGCAATCTTGTTCGCCCAATCGGTTTGAATCACCCAAGTCAAACCAGTAACGAAATATCCGCTGATAATTTTAAAAAGTCCTAAAAGAGAAGCCACAAAGTTAATGATAACCATCGAAGATAAAAAATATTCTTTAAGTTTACCTGGCCAATTTTTCAATCCAAGAATAAGGATCAACGCCAAGGGAATTAAAAGTGGAAACAGGTGCCGACCCTGGGGTGAAAAATCAGTCAGGTTTTTGTTAATAAAAATCGCAAAATCTAAAATTATCATAAAAACCGAAAAGAGGAACAATGGCAAATCGCGGCGATTTTTTCTGATTATTGACCAAAGTCCGACCAAAGCCAAAACAACCAAAGCAATGTAAAAAGCCCAGTAGAAAAAAAGTGGCAACAAAATTCGAACAGCTCCAAGATAAGCGTAAAAACCGGAGAAAACATAAAGGTTGAAATTATTAAAATTGAAGATGTTAAAAAAATTAACCCCTGCTTCCGAGGGAGTAATAAACCAAGCCGGTGAAGAGCTTTTGATTTGAGTCGAAATATGGTTGATGATAAGCGGATCGCGGTAAAGTTTAAAGTTGCGAATCCACCACCAAGAATTTAGGGCAAGAGCAGGAATGCCAATCAAAACAATGTTTATTATTTTTTGCCGAACTGGGGCAATAGTCCGGAATAACTGCCAAAGAGCGATCAGACCTAAATATGCAACAACAACTAAATAATTTACTTTACAAAGCGCTAAAAGGCCGAGTGAAATGCCGAAAAATAAATAATCTAGCGGCTTGGCATACAAAAATATCAACGACAAAAAGTATAAACTTAAAGCGCTTAAAAATAAAGCAATCGGTTCAATATTGACATAAGCCGAGGTAAAAATGAGTTGCGGAATGAGAGAAATAAACAGCGAAACACCGAGGGCGGAAAAAAACTTTCGGCGATTGAAGTTAAACAAAGCCAAGAATAAAAAAACGGAAAATAGCCCGATAAACAAGCCGCTGATTAATCTTAGCGGCAAAACGACTGTTTTACCTCCAGAATCGGTTTTGCCTTGGGCAAATGGGACAAACGGCAAGTATGAGAGCGGCGAGTTATAAGCCATCGAGTAATAAACACCGCCGTAGAGACCGGTTTTGAAGAAAAAGGTTTTAAAAATATCTTTTTCCCGGTCAAAAACTGGAATTCGCCGGTTGTTTTTCAAAAAATAGATCATTTGAATATGCTGCCCCTCATCAGGCGCTTCCGATCCGACCGGCACAATCGCCTGCCAAATGTATGAAAACGAAAAAATTAAGCAAAATAAAAATAGCGCTGCCAAATTCCGCTTCGAGTTTCTTTTTCTATTTATCATTTTAGTTGAATAACACTTGAAAATAAGCTACGATAGCTACGGAATTATTATATGCCAGAAATGATTAAAAGTAAAAAAAGAGTCGGATTGATTTCTTCCGATAAGGTTGGTCCAAAAATGGCTGGACCGGGGATTCGCTATTTAGAGTTAGCACGTGCGCTGGTCAAATTTTTCGACGTTACTCTTTTTGTGCCGTATTCTACTGACTTGGTGGAAAAAAATATCAAAATTATTCCCTTTGACCCTCGGCCATCCAGCTTCGATTTGATGAAAAAAGTTGTCAATCTTGATGTTGTTATTGCCCAAAGTCTTTACCCGCCGCTTCTTTATAAACTGAAAAAAAAGGGCATCAAATTTATCGCCGATCTCTACGATCCGCTATTAATAGAAGTACTTGAGTGCACAAAAGATGATAACTATCGTTGGCGGCAATCGATCTTTGATTTCATTTTTTGCTCGCTAGTTTTGGAGATATCAGCTGCCAATCACATCCTCTGCGCCAGCGAACGGCAAAAAGATTACTATGTAGGCGTACTTTCGGGTAGAAAAATTCTTACGCCAAAATTTCACGACGCCTCGCCGAATCTGGAGAACTTTATCACTCTTGCTCCTTTCGGGCTTGACCATAAGCCGCCGAAAGCCAAAAATCCCGAGGCAATTTTTCAAAAATTTCCCCAGATTAAAAAGGGAGACAAGATTCTTTACTGGGGCGGTGGCATCTGGAACTGGTTCGACCCTCTTTCTGTCATCAAGGCAGTTGAAATAATCTCATTGAGGCGCAAGGATGTTAAACTCTTTTTTTTAGGTACAAAGCACCCGAATTCGTTGATTAAAAAAATGAAAACCGCTAATGAGGCGGTTCACTACGCCAAAGACAAAGGACTCTTGGATAAATTCGTCTTTTTCAACTTTGACTGGACTCCCTATGAAGAAAGGGCTGATTATTTGATGCAGGCAGCAATTGGTGTATCAACTCATTTTGATAACACTGAAACCCGATTTTCCTTCCGAACAAGAATTCTTGATTATCTCTGGGCAGAGCTGCCGATGATTTTAACTCGCGGTGACGCTTTCGCCAAGCTCTGCGAAGAAAAAAATCTTGGCCGTGTGGTTGATTTTGAAAATCCAAAGCAAATTGCCGCCGCCGCCGAGGCGATTATTGACAATCCGACACTAACAGCAACAATTAAAAAAAATATCAAAGAAGTGAAAAAGGATTTTTATTGGACGACGATCGCCGGACAAATCGCCGCGGTTATCAAAGATGAGCGCTGGATCGAGCGGCGAATTTTCCTGCCGCGATTTCTTGGCTTGGCTTTCAATTTCTACCTCGCCGGCCTCTTAAAGAAACTATCGAAATAGTAATTATAAATTTGTAACGTGGAAAAAGAATCAAATGTAATTGCCTCAAACGTGCTGACGCAAATAATCGGCAGAGTGATAGTTCTGGCGCTATCTTTGATTTCCATCAAGCTAGTTACTAATTACCTCGGTCCTGGAGGCACAGGATATTACAACACCGTCATCACGTACCTAAGCTTTTTCATCACTATCGCTGATTTTGGCCTTTTTTCGGTCGGCGTCCGCGAGATCTCCAAAAATCCAGCAAAAACTAGGGAGATTCTCGGCAATATTTTTACTGTCAGAATTATCTCGGCAATACTCGCCGTTGCTATTGCCTATCTGATCGTCGCTTTCACCGACTACCCGCCGGAAATCAAAAGAGGCGTACTGGTGGCAGCTGTATTCCCAATCTTCAATCTGGCCGCCAGTATCTATGACATGTATTTCCAGTATCGCTTGGAGATGAAAAAGGCAGCAATTGCTGAAGTGATTTCCAGAGTTATTTCAGTCGCGGCAGTTTATTTCGCAATTATTTTTAACCTCGGATTTTATTTTGTTCTTGCCTCTGTCTCAATTGGCGCCGCCGTTAATTTCCTGATTAAATACTTTTATGCCGCCAATCGAGTCAGGATTAGGCTTCTATATGAGCCACAAATTATTCGCTGGATTTTGCAACTCAGCGTTCCTCTGGGTATCGTTTTCATTGTCAACAATTTCTATTTTAAAGTTGACACTCTGATTCTCTTTTACTTCAAAGGTGCGGATCAGGTCGGAATTTATTCCGTTGCCTACAAAGTCTTGGAAACCACGGTTTTCGCCGCTGCCTTTCTCGCCTATTCTCTAAAACCGCTTCTCTCTGTTTCGGTCGAAAAAGACAAGGAAAAAGCTAGCCGGGCAATTACAAAAGGGCTGACATTTTTGTTTTTTATGTCGCTCTCCATTGCTATCGTCAGTATCCCATTTTCAAAAGAAATCATTGTCTTTCTCAGCAATAGCTCATTCATTGGCGGCGCCCCGGTTCTTATTATCCTCTCAATTGCCAGTATTTTTATTTATTTGAATATTCTTTTTGGCGAGATTATGATCGCTAAAGATATGCGAAAATATCTGATCTGGATTTCAGTTATCGTTCTGTCTTTCAATATCGCCACTAATATCATCTTTATCCCGAAATATTCTTATCTGGCCGCGGCATCAACAACACTGGCTTCGGAAGTTTTGCTTCTAATTCTCGGTTATACGTTTGTCAGTCGGGAGCTCCCGGTGCGGATGGATTTTTTTCGCGCTGCTAAACTTCTATCCTCAGCATTCCTGGCAATTATTCTTGCTCTATTGCTAAAAGCAATCGGCTTGTATTTTGTAATCAGCATCCTGCTTAGCCTTGGATTCTACCTTCTCTCCGCCTATGCTCTTGATGCTGTGCCGAAAAATATGGTTAACGATTATCTAATCTCAATCAAAAACAAATGGGCAAAATGAGCACCAAAATTTCTAAAGTTCGCGAAATCCCTCGAAGCCCAGCGAAGCCTATGGGCGAAGTTGGGCGGAGTGGGATAGAATTATCAATCATTATTGTTGATTACAAAAGCACGGATTTTGTCATCAAGCTGATCTCTGATCTCTCTAAACACCTCCTGACTGTTCGATTTGAAGTAATAGTTGTCGACAATGATTCTAAGAGTAGCGCAGCGGGAAAAATCAAGAAAGCTCACCACAACTTGAAGAATTTGAAAATTATTAAGGCGAAAAAAAATCTCGGTTTTGGCGCCGGCAATAACCTGGGAGTAAAGGAAGCATCAGGTGAATATCTCTTGTTCTTGAACCCTGATGTAAAAGTCGTTGACGATTCTATCGTGAAAATGCTTGATTTTCTGGTAAAACACGCCGAAATCGGCGCCTTGACTTGTCTTTTGTATCAACCCGCCGGCGCCGAACCCGCCTGTCGGACGGACAGGGCTTCGGCAGGCAGGCGTGACGCCAAAAACTTCCAGCGGCATTTTTTCGGCCGATTCCAAACTCTTTTGACTGTGCTTTTACGCCGCCAAGCTGGGAAGATACCAATTATTCACGATGAATTTTTCTATTGCGACATGGTCACTGGCGCCGTGATGATGATTAAGTCCGAGATTTTTCAGCGGCTCGGCGGATTTGATGAGAATTTCTTTATGTATATTGAGGATGAAGATCTCTGCCGAAGATTGGTAAAAGCCGATTACAAAAACGCGGTATTAACTTCCGCCCGCTTAATTCACTACGAAGGCCAAAGTTCAACATCACTAGAGAAGAAAAAATACTACTATAAAAGCCAGGATTATTACTGGCAAAAACACTATGGTAATTTCCAGACTGCAATTATGAAAGCCCTGCGTTATCCATATATTCTCTGGCAAAAAATGAAATAGCGGAATGCAGTCTCCTCTTATAAAGTATCAAGCTTCGGGCTTGATTTTTTTATTCATTTTGCTATGATCTAGCCACTCAGGCGACTATCACCCGATAGGAGGGAGCAGCATGCAAGAAGACCAAGTCGCTAGTAACGGCTGCTTCATCCTCGTCAGGATGAGCAGGGATGGCCGCTACTACCAAACAGATTTGCACCTACCAGACAACCTAAGTACCAGAACCCGGAGCACTCTTTCCCGGCAGGCTGCTTGGATTGAGGTCAGGCGCAACGAGGGTCAGCTGACGGTCAGCAAGTGCGAACGCCCTCAGAACTGGCAAGGGCACACTCAAACCGTGTTCCGGCTTACTGCCGAGGAGCACCTAAGAATCAAGGGCAAACTCCTCCGACCGCAACTTGTCAAGTCAGGTGCGTACAGACAGAATGCCTGGCTATGCGCCGGTGAGGGGTATGACCAAGACTGGCGTCGGATCTGCGAACTCCTCGGTTATGACTGGCAAAAGGTTGATCGAGAAACTCTTCGGGCAAAGCTCATTGACCTGGCCAAGGGCGATACAAGCAAGTGCCGACATTACGGCGGGCCGACAGAACCAGACAGGGTGATGTTCGGCCGCCAGTGGCTAGAGCAGATCGGAATCGCCCTGTATCGGAAGAGGGAGAAGAAAAAAGGCAAAAGACCTAGGCCTTCGCACCCGGCGGAGGTCTCTTTTATTTAGAATAGACAAATAATATTTAATCCTCCGGTCCATAATCCGTTCTGGGTTCGCCGGCCGGGCGTTTTGCTAAATCACGAAAGCGCATCTGCTCGGCGTTGAAAAAGAGTTCGACATTGCCGATCGGGCCGTTGCGATGTTTGCGAATTAAAATTTCAGTAACCCCCTTCTTCTCGGTTTTGTCGTCATAATAATCTTCGCGATAAATAAAGGCTACAATGTCTGAGTCCTGTTCGATTGATCCCGAGTCGCGCAAATCCGAGAGTTGCGGCCGTTTATCCGGCCGGTGTTCAACTGCACGGGACAGCTGCGACATTGCCACTACCGGGACATTAAGCTCTCTAGCCAAATTTTTCAGCGATCGGGAAATTTCCGAAATTTCCTGCACTCGATTGATGTCGCCTGAAGATTTTCGGCCCTCAATCAGCTGGAGATAATCAACAAAAACTATCCCCAGATTCTCCTCGAGTTGTAAGCGCCGGGCTTTGGCCCGAATTTCCATTACCGTTATCCCCGGTGAATCATCAATGAAAAACGGCGCTTCGGACAAAGTGCCCATGGCGTAGCCGATCTTTGGAAAATCTTCATCCGAGAGATTTCCGGTGCGCAATTTCCAAGAATCAACGCCGGCTTGAGAGGAGATCAGACGATCAACCAGTTGCTCTTTGCTCATTTCCAGCGAGAAGAATGCGACCGGGATTTTTCCTTCAACTGAAACATGCTCGGCAATATTTAGCGCCAGCGAGGTCTTGCCCATCGACGGCCGGGCAGCAATAATGACCAAATCTGACTTCTGCAAACCAGCCAATTTCGCATCCAGATCGCGAAAACCAGTCGACACTCCTCGAAGCACGCCTTTTTCCTTATGAATTTTATCAATTCGGTCAAAGGCTTCAGTTAGGACATCCTTTATCGGGATGAATTTCTGGCGGAAAAATCGCTGAGAAACAGCAAAGAGTGATTGTTCAGCCTTATCAAGAACTGCTGACACCTCCTCCTCTTCAGCAAAACCAAGATCAGAAATAGTAACCGCAGAAGTAATCAGACGGCGCAAAATCGCTTTGTCGCGGACGATATTCGCCCAATGGACAACATTAGCTGCTGAAGGGGTAGCATTAACTAAAGAGACGATATAACTTGAGCCGCCAACATTTTCGAGCTCTTTTTCTTTCTCTAATTGATCAGTTAGAGTAACCATATCAACTGGCGTTCGCTTTTCGAAAAGAGTTAAAATCGCCCGAAAGATTGTCGCGTTGCGCTGATCATAAAAATCCTCTGGTGAGAGAATCTCAACCACAGAGAGCATCGATTCCTTATCTAGAAGCACCGCGCCGATGACTGAACTTTCAGCCTCAAGATTTTGCGGCGGCAGCTTGCCCCCAACTGCGAGATTCTTGTTGTCTTTTTTCTTGCGATTAGCCATAATTTCAACTTAAAACTTAAAACGCAAAACTCAAAACTGAAACTAAAAACTTTTAAACTAATATTTTTGATTTTGAAGTTTAAGTTTTGATTTTCGACTTTTGAGTTTGTTACTCCGTTTCAAATATCTCCTTTGCGGCTGCTTCTAAATCTTTTCCATGTTCTTTGGTTTTCCCGTCTCGCACGGCGTGAGCCGAGGCGGATATGTTTTTCAGTTCTTTAGTTTTTTTATCTACTATCCTACAGACTACTCTTAGCTTTTTCCCCAACACCTCCTGCAAAACTTCCTCAATAATTTGGCAATTTTTAGCTTCGGAGATTTTATCATGATGAAATCTAAATCGGACACTTAAAATAAAATCATCGCCAATGGTCCCATCTGGATAAGCATCTCGGAGCAGTGCATGGAGTGAATGGTTATGCGGTTTAATCTTGTCAATGATCTCTTTCCAAAGTTTATCATCAACTGATTCCATTGCACTTTTACTTGATTGCTCGACCGCTACTCCTGGATCCTCTTTTGAGATTTCTTTTTTTATCTCCGGTTTTGAATTTGCTTCGGGTCTCGAATTTGATTTTGTTTGTTTAGAATTTAGAATTTCGGATTTAGAATTTTCGACGAGAGCACAGCTCTCGACTACTGCCATCTCAACAGGCAACGAACGGATCGAGGTCTCTTTAACTAGCTGACTGGCAGAGATCAGGACGCCGAGGATTTTGTTGATTGCTTCGGCATCAAATTTGTGAGCTAAACTTTTAAGTTTAGACATTCGTTCAGCTGTCACCTCAAAAGTAGTCTCGGGGGCAGCAATTTTTGTCAGTAACAGCTGCCGAAAAGCTTCCACCAACTCTTTGATGATCTGATTGCTTTCGACTCCTTGGGCTATTAGTTCTCCGATAACGCTGATAGCCTCCTTTGAATTACCAGCGGCAATAAGTTCAGCGATGTGCAAAATTTCTTCACTTTTGGCTAACCCCAGAACAGTTCTAACATCGGCTAGAGCAATGTCGGGAGTCAGCGAGGCTATCTGTTCAAGCAAAGAAATTGCATCTCGATGGCTACCTTCGGCGGCAACAGCAACAGCCTCAAGCGCTTCAGGAGCAGCTTTTAACCCTTCACTTTTAACGACCATTTTTAGATTTTTGACAATATCATCTTTGGAAATGCGGTGGAAATCAAAGCGTTGAACCCGAGAAAGAATGGTCGCTGGTATTTTGTGGGCTTCAGTTGTTGCCATAATAAAAATTGCATGAGCGGGTGGCTCTTCAAGAGTTTTTAAAAGTGCGTTAAAGGCCGGCAAAGTCAACATGTGAACTTCATCAATAATATAAACCTTGTATCTGCCAGAGATAGGAGCAAATTTAACTCTTTCCCGCAACTCTCTAATCTCATCAATTCCTCGATTAGAGGCAGCGTCGATTTCAATGATATCAAGATTTTTGCCTAACTTTATCTCTTTACAGAAATTGCACTCATCACACGGCTCACCACTACCAGCCTTATTTAGCTCCTCTCGCTTCTGGCAATTAATCGCCTTAGCCAAAAGCCGTGCAACTGTAGTTTTGCCAATTCCTCGTGGACCAGCAAAAAGATAGCCGTGGGCAACTTTATTATCGGAAATTGCGGTCAAAAGGGTATCACGGACATGATTCTCACCAATGACTGCGGCAAATTTTTGCGGACGATATTTGCGATAGAAACTCATAAGTTGTAATTCTATCACTGACTTTATCACATTGACTTTTCACTGACTGACGGTATTTAGTCAGTACCCGGTCAGTGTAGTCGAGTCAGTATTGGAACTTCCTTTTAGAAATTGATTGCAACTCTTATTATAGCCAATTATTGCCAAGGATCATTATTTTGACCTCTTCGGAAGAAGCACCGAGATAAATTTAATCTGCCAGACTCACAACTTCGAAGCAACCATCTTTACCATCCCCAATTTATCAACATCTTTTTCACAATGACTGTGATAAAATGTTAGATAGGATGGATAAAGAGGATTATGCTGCACAACTTGCCAGAGAGATGAGAAGCCAGGGCATTAAATTCACTTGCGACGATGCCACAAAATTTATTGCGGCTTTAACCGCAACTATGACCGAGGGTCTGGCAAGAGATCGAAAATTAACGATCTCTAACTTCGGAACTTTTTTGGTCGCCAAATACGGCGCAAAAATCATTCGCAGCCCCAGGGGCGATAAAAAGAAATTTTTTATGCCGCCAACTGATGTTATTAAATGGAAACCGAGTCTGAAAATCCGTAGTCGGGCAGGGTCAACCGCTATTACTGACGACGAATATGAGAAACTCAAAGGCCATCCCCAGCCAGAACCAGAGGAAATTATTCCTGTGCCACAACCAGAAGAGTTAGGAGCCAAGCGAAGAAATCCCTTTGAAGTCCAAATAAACATTGTCTCAGCTAGAAATACCACCTATTTTACTGACGAACGATCACCTCTTTCACGTTTGACAAAAGCACTCCTTCAGGAAATGATTACTCTTGGAGCCGAGAAAATGGAAATTCGGCCAGAGAAAGAGATAAGCCGTCTGATCTACCTAGCGCAAAATCAGCCGTTAGCGAGCCGAAACATCCCCAAAATTTCACACCAGGTGATAATTGAGAAAATAAAATCGCTGTCCATCCCAGAACCCGACTTGCTGCCCGATGAAAAAATCATTTCGCTTTCAGAGAGTGAGAAAATTAAAATCTATTCAATGCTGACCCCCTTGGGTGAACTAATGGTTCTGGAGCGAGTTTAACCACACGGATCTTGTACACTGATAAAACAATGAATTACGAAATCGCGAGCCCTTCAAAATTTCGACGACCTGCCTGCCGGCAGGCAGGTCGCAAGCGCTTTCCCTTTCGCCGAAGGCGGAAAGGAGAAAAGAGCGCCTAGAAATTTTG
>CAZHFJ010000021.1:0-2955 GCA_964531145.1 uncultured Candidatus Saccharibacteria bacterium
GACAAAACGGCTCTTATCGCAAATATAGCTTTATATTGGGAGCGTCCCCATTTCCATTTCCATTCCCACCCATTTCCCATTCCCATTTCCCCATTTCCTTATTGCTATTTTTATCTATTATATTGTCGTTTATTTTATCACTCTGGGTCGGACTAACGGTTTGGTTTACAAGAAAGTTGATAATTCGCCTATTGACTTGGCAGTTGTTCGTGCCATCTCTGAAAGCAGTAGAAAACTAGTCAAAACTACGGTTTCTGATAACAAAGGCCGCTTTGCTCTAGCTTTGCCCAAAGGTTATTACAACATCGTGGCGACAAAAGCTGATCTACAGCAGGAGGAGATTATTAAATCGAGAGTTAAATCAAATTTTTCACCAACGAAAGCAAAAATCGGGTTGTCGGAAATTGATTTTGAACCATCTATGGACAAACAAATACCTTCCGCTGTGCAAGTTAGCAGCAGTTCAATCCCCACCCGCACTTTTGGGGATTCGGATGAAATTATAAACAGCTACGATCAAGAGATCAATGATAGAAAAAGGTAGGATCTCTCAATTATAGATTCTCACGTCAGAGATATTTTGTGGTTTCTTATTTTGGTGGTATAATCGTTATTAGTAAATAATAGTAGGAGGGGCTTGAAAAAAGTTCTACTTATCATTATGGACGGCTGGGGGCTATCACCTTTGAAAGAAGGTAATGCTACCTATCTAGCCAAAACTCCTAATCTTGACTGGGTTTATGACAATTACCCAAAGACCTCAATCTCAGCTTCGGGTCTTGATGCCGGTGTCACTCCGGGCGAGGTTGGTAATTCTGAGGTTGGACATCTAAATTTAGGCTCTGGTCGAGTAGTTTGGGAGAATTTGCCCCGGATTGATCAAGCGATTGAAAAGGGCTCATTTTTCCAGAACCAGAGTCTTTTGAAAGTCGCTGAGCACGTCAAAGCTGGTGATAGCAGCTTACACCTGGTCGGTCTTTGCTCCCTTGGCGGTGTTCATTCAACTCTTAATCATCTTTACGCGCTTCTAAAATTTGCTCACGACAAGGAAATTGAGAAAGTGTATATTCATATGATTACTGACGGCCGTGACACAGCACCGCAAGTGGCTAAGGATGATGTCGAACAAATTAAAAATAAAATTTCCGAGATTGGCGTTGGTAAAATCGCGACAATTATCGGCCGTTTCTACGCCATGGACCGCGATAAACACTTTGAGCGAATCTCAAAAGCTTATAATCTTTGGGTTAAAGGAGAAGGCGACAAATATTCTGATCCAAAAGAGGGGATTCTTGCCAACTACAAAGCAAGTGCAGATGATGAAAAGCTGGGCGCTTGCCTGATTGACGAGCAGGGGATAATTAAAGCTGGCGATGGCATAATATTTTTCAACTTCCGTTCAGATCGGATGCGTCAGATTTTAGAGACTTTTGAAAGTGACAGTTTCTCTGAATTTCAACGGCAAAAAGTTGAGAATCTCTCTATGGTTACAATGACATCATATTTTGATAATCAGCTTTCCCCGGTAATTTTTCCGCCACTTAATATGAGCAACATACTTGCTGACGTCATCGAGGATGCAGGATTTTCTCAATGTCACATTGCTGAAACTGAAAAATACGCCCATGTGACATATTTCTTTAACGGTGGAGAAGAGAAACCACATAAACATGAGGATCAGGTTTTGGTCCCATCGCCAAGGGTTGAAAGTTACGCGACTGTTCCAGGGATGTCAGCAGCGGCCGTCAAAGATAAGGTAATAGAGGCACTTTCAAAGACATATCAATTTATCCTAGTTAACTTTGCCAACGGCGACATGGTTGGTCACACCGGCAATTTGGAGGCAACGGTTGCAGCAGTCGAAGCAGTTGACAACTGCATCGGGGAAATTTTAACTACTGCCACATCCAAAGAATTCACGGTTATAATTACTGCTGATCATGGTAATTGTGAAGTTATGATTAATCCCATAGATAAAAAAATCAACAAAGAGCACACGACCAGTCCGGTACCTTTTGTTCTACTTGATCTGGCAGAGCGGCCGTTTACACCGCAGGGCGGTACAGGTTTTAATCACGAAACTTTGCTAGAATATTCTAGCAACCCGACAACAGGTATTCTGGCCGATGTCGCCCCGACGATTCTTTCGATTATGGGAGTTCCGAAGCCGGAGGAGATGGGAGGGATCGATTTGAGTGCACTAATTTAAAATTTAAAATTTAAAATAAATTTAAAAACAAAAATCCAAATTTAAAATGTTTTAAACATTGCAACATTTAAACATTCATTTTAAATTGAAAATTGAAAATTTTAAATTTTTGTTATGATTGAATTTCAACATGTGACAAAAAAATATCCAGGCAATATCATCGCAGTTGATGATGCTAGTTTTAAAATTGGCAAGGGCGAGTTTGTAGCTCTGGTTGGCCCCTCGGGTGCCGGAAAATCAACACTTATTAGAATCCTTATTCGTGAAGAGTTGCCAACATCCGGCAGAATCCTGGTTGCCGACAGAGATATTTTTCAGCTCAAGGAGAAGGAGCTGCCTTATTATAGAAGAAAGGTTGGTGTTATATATCAGGATTTTAAACTTCTGGCCAAAAAGACCATTGAGGAGAATGTCGCCTTTGCTTTAGAAGTGGCAAGCGTGGTGCCGGGTGTGATCAAAAAACGGGTGGCCGAGATGTTAACACTTGTTGGTTTAGAAAATCGGGCCAATGCACTTTCTGAGGAATTATCAGGTGGCGAGAAGCAGCGAGTCTCGATTGCTAGAGCTCTAGTTCATGAGCCGAAACTTCTGATTGCTGATGAACCAACCGGCAATCTTGATCCGGTGAATTCCTGGGAAATTGTGGAGCTTCTTTTTAAGATTAACAAGCAAGGAACCATAGTACTTCTAGCAACTCATAACAAAGAGATTGTTGATGCGATACACAAAAGAGTAGTAACGATGAA
>CAZHFJ010000021.1:3055-9545 GCA_964531145.1 uncultured Candidatus Saccharibacteria bacterium
ATCTCTTTTTGGCGTAATCGCTGGTTATCACTGGCAACAACTTTGATTATTGTTTTAACGCTACTCATTATCTCGGTTTTTACTTTCTTAGCTCTTCTAGTTAATAAAACCACCGTTTCTATGAGAGAAAAAGTTGATCTTGCGGTCTATCTCAAGGATAGCGATTCAGAAGACCAAATTTCTGCTCTTTCTGATTTGATCAGTTCCAGGCCAGAGGTTAAAAGCATTAGTTACATCTCCAAAGAGGAAGCACTTTCTCGATGGAGAACAAGATATGCGACTGATCAAAATCTCCAGGATATCATTAATGAAAATGATAATCCACTTCCGCGGAGCCTAGAGGTAAAAACTAAGAACCCGGAAGAAATTGGCCAAGTTGCTGATTTTCTACAAAGTGAAGATTATGCGCCACTCATCACCAGACTTTCTTATCAACAGAATAAGGATATGATAGATCGACTAGTAAAGATAACCTCATTCGTTAAAAAAATCGGCAGTGGTCTTTCTGTTCTTTTTCTGATTATTTCGATACTTGTGGTTTATAATGCCATCAAGTTAACAATTATTGCTCGCTCTGATGAACTTGAAATTATGCGTCTAGTTGGTGCGACTGATGCCTATGTCAGGATGCCATTTGTGCTAGAGGGAGTAATGTATGGAACTGCTGCCGCAATTATCAGCTCGGTGGCTATTGTTATCTCCTATAGCATTTTGACCCCGGTCTTTGTTCGCTACCTCGATATCGGCTACGATGTTGAAGCATTTATGCGAGCATCTCTTTATCAGGTAGTGATTATCCAGTTTTTAATTGCGCTTCTTTTAGGCATATTTTGCTCCTTTTGGGCCACAAGACAACACTTAAAAAAGTAATTTCCAAATATTTTTATATCTTGTTTCTTGTATCCTGAAGTTTTATAATATTAAAACAATGAGTTGTAAAAAATTCTACAACAAATTGCCAAAGATTCTTGTCACTGTTGTCACTGCGGTGATGGTATTTTTACCATATATCGCTCACGCCGCTTCCACCAGTGATCTCTATAACCAGCAGAGTTCAATCTCGCAAGAAAAGAAGCAACTGCAGTCAATTAAGAGCCAGAAGCAGATTGAGGCCTCAGGACTTTCCTCCGACCTAAAAAGTATTTCCTCGACAATTAACCAGGTGGAATCAGCTATAAGCCAGACGCGAAAGGAGATTGCTGATACCCAAACAAAAATCGAGGATCTAAAAATTCAGATCCAAAATGAAGAAGCCAACCTGTCCCGCGAAAAAGAAAAACAGGGGAATCTAATCGCCAACTGGTATATGGAAGGCGAAGACGGATTGATGGAGGCGGTAATTGGTGCCGACAGCTTATCCGAATTGGTTGACAAAACTCGTTATTATGATGCGGTTAGAGCACAAATTGAGGAGACTATAAATAAAATAAAAGCACTCAAAGATCAACTTTCGCAAACCAAAGCCGAGCAGGAAACAAAAGTTGCTGAACTCTCAAACAAGAAGGAACAACAAACGAGACAAGAATCAGCTCTGGAAGATCAGAAACAAACAAAAGATCAACTTTATTCGAATACGACCAAAACCATCGCTACATTGGACCAGAAAATCAAGGACGCCGAAAGAAGAGAAGCCCAGGTCTTGGCCAGCATTTACTCGCAACTTAAAGGCCGTAATTGGGGGGCAGAACGTGGCAAAGGTCAACAAGTCGCTGCTGGCAATCTGATCGGCACCATGGGTTCAACCGGATATTCAACTGGCGCCCATCTTCATTTTGAAGTTAGAAACCCTGCAGGCCAAGCGGTAAATCCAAGGGATTATCTTGGTTCTCGGTTCATCTGGCCGACCTTATCACATCGTGTGACTCAGGAGTTTGGTTGGACAGATTATGCTGCTGCCGGCGCTTATAATGGTGGAATTCATACTGGTATTGATATCGGAGCACAAACGCCGGGAGTTTGGGGCGACCCGATATTTGCTGCTGGGCCGGGTGAGATTGTTTTGAAACAATATTACGGCGGTTATGGCTATGCCGTGGTTATTCTCCATGATGATAATACTATTACTTTGTATGGTCATCTGGCAAGTGCCTGATAAGAAAACTCAAAAGTCAAAAATCAAAACTATTGTTAAAATTTAGAAAAAGATCATTGTGAAGGGAAAAGGTAATAGCGGGAAAATTTTAGGCATTATAATTTCGTCGCTTCTGGCGCTATTTTTTGTTTTTTATCTTGGTTATAGCTACGGAGTCCGAGTTGGCTCTCTGTCTGCTCCGCCGAGTTACATTGAAAATGCCAGAGAGAATATGCCGGCGTCAGTTGATTTCTCCCTTTTTTGGCAAACGTGGAATAAAGCCAGGGAACTATATATCGGGGATTCTGATCCACAAGAAATGATTTATGGCGCAATTTCCGGCATGGTGTCAGCACTCGGTGACCCATATTCTGCTTTTCTTAAGCCATCTGATAACGAAAAATTTTCCCAAGATCTCTCAGGTCAGTTTGATGGCATTGGTGCCGAGTTAACAATGCAAAATGGTCAAATAGTAGTCGTTGCTCCTCTTGCAGGATCACCAGCAGAGAAAGCAGGAGTTCGGGCAAAGGATGTCATTGTTGAGATTGATGGAACCGGGGCGACGGAAATGTCTCTTAACCAAGCTGTCGACAAGATCAGAGGCAAAGCCGGAACACAGATCAAATTAAAGATCCTGCGAGCTGGGGTCGAGAATCCCTTAGACTTTACTATCACTCGGGAGAGTATTAAAGTTGAGAGTGTCACTTATAAACTCGAAGATGTTGCCGGCAAGAAAATCGCCATTCTGAAAGTCAGCCAATTCGGTGATGACACGATGGACCTGGCTGAAAAATATGCGAAAGAGATAGTTAAAGATAAAGCTTCAGGTGTCATTTTAGACCTTCGCAATAATCCGGGCGGTTATCTTGATTCTTCAGTCGAATTTGCTAATTTATTTTTGGAGCAGGGAAAAACTGTGGTCGTCGAGGTTGACAAAGAGGGGGCGAAAAAGGAATATAAAACGGATAAAGCTCCGATCTTAAAAGATTATCCAACAGTAGTCCTGGCAAATGGCGGCAGCGCCTCAGCAGCAGAGATTGTTACCGGGGCTTTGAGGGATTACAAACGAGCCGAAATTGTTGGCGAGAAGACTTTTGGCAAAGGAAGCGTCCAGGCGCTAGAACCACTCCTCAAGGGAGCAGCGCTTAAAGTCACAATTGCCAAATGGCTAACGCCATTAGGAACAGAGATTAACAAAGTCGGCATCACACCGGATATTGTTGTCGCTTTGTCTGACGCTGATCAGAATGCAGGCCGTGATCCGCAACTTGATAAAGCTAAATCGGAAATTATCTCGAAAATTAAATGATGTAGGTTGAAATGAAGGTGATACTTACAGCTGATATTAAAAATATCGGTTTGAAGAGCGATGAGAAAGAGGTAAAACCGGGATTCGCCAGGAATTTTTTATTTCCCAGAAAACTGGCAGTTTCCGCTGATTCTCTGGAAGGCTTGAAACTGCTCTTGGCGAAGAAGTCAGAAACCGAAAAGCATCAAGAAGAGGCAAAAAAAATTGTCGAGGTTGCAAAACAAAATCTTGGGATTACCTTAACTTTTGAACGCAAGGCGTCAAAAGGAGGTAGATTATTTGGTAGCGTCAGTACTGGGGAAATTAAAAGTCGGGCTGAAGAGAAATTAGGAACTTTGGTGCAGTCCGTTAAACCAAATGTCGCAGTTAAGACTACAGGTGCCCATAAATTTACTTTAATTTTAAAGGAAAATCAAAAACTTGACGCCAGAGTTAACATCTTGGCCTTAAATGAAGGCAAAAGGTAGAAAATAATTCTAAAATGAGATAAAATCTATTTAGATAGGAGGGGTGTGGCTGACGCGGTTAAAACTACTGGCAACTCTCCATGGGATGAGCCAGTACCAGAGAATACTAAGACTATAAAACCAACGCCGACAGTTGTCGGTGATCTTGATGTTAATAAAAGTCAGGAGAATTTAACTGCTAACCAAGAAGCAAAACCAATTGAGCTTAAAATTCCGACTGATACCGAGGAAAAAGTTGGTGTAAAAATTGATGCTACTGCTGTCCAGCCGGCGGTTACCCAGCCTGAACCAACTGTTCCGCCTGCGCCTGCGCCTACGAAAGAGCCGACAACAAACTCAAATTTCTGGCAATCTGTTTATAGCCAGGAAGGAAAGCCGGAAGGAGTAGCACAAGCTACCCCACCAGCCCCTCGTGTCGACATCGGGCCTAAACCGACAACACCAGTAACGCCACCGAAGATTCTGGTGGAAACTAGCCGTCTGGGTCAACCTGCTCCGGCTAATCCAGCGTCTGTTGGACAAGTGCCGATAAAACCTGCTCAAACAGCTCCAGTTCCGCCCCCAACTACGCCCCCGCCAGCAGCGCAATTTAGGGCCCCAGTCAATCGGACAAAGACTTTTATTTTTGCTGGTATTTTAGGAGTGATTATTCTTTTTGCCGGTGGGATATTTTTAACTGAAGAAGGAATGATTTCGCTTGGTCTGGAAAAAATATACGGAATTGCACATCTTGAATCCTTATGGAAAGGATTGCCGGAAAATCCGGAAAATGCTTTTGCCATGGCAGCTAGCAAGATGAAAACAGAGAAGAGTTTTAAAGTCAATGGTAGCGCCACAGTAACAATTAATCGCGGGGTAAAGTCAGATATTATTTCGCCAATCGTCTCAGCCGTGGCATATCCAATAATGTCATTTAAAGCCGTGCCTGCCGGCAGGCAGGATGAGGAGCTGGGTTCTTACATTGAAGCGGTGTTAACTGCTCTTAATGATGGGCTGGCCGGAGAGGTCAAAGAAAGCCCCGACAATTCGCCAAAAGCGAATGTCGGGATCCCGACCGAAAGCGTCGGGAAAATTGCTGCTGAATCTGGAACAACAGGGGGCTCAACTTCTAGCTCGATGATAGCTTCGGTTGAGGAAGTTACTGCCGAGCTTTCTGCCAGGATTGCCGACGATGTCAGTGGTGCGAAAATTGATCTAAAGTCAAAAAAGAGTCCAAATTCAAAGATCGAATTAGTTTACTCTAGCGGCAAGATGTATCTTAAAACCTCAGATGATATTGTTTATGACAAAAGTACTAAAGGTGGTTGGCTGGCCTATAATCTCAAAAATTTCGGCCAAGAAAGTCCACAAGATGTACTTTGGAGCAGTGATTTTTCTGGTTCAAATTTCTCGATTATTGGCCAACGCAGCGGTAATGAAACTATAGATGGTGTACGTTGTTATCATTACGTTGGTAAGGTTACACTCGGCAGCGCTCTTAATGGTTTTGGCCTTAGTGAAAATAGCCTTTCTAGTATGGACAGCGATTTTTGGCTGGGGGCAAAGGATCATTTAATCCACCGATTGAAAATGAAAATTGTTTCAAATAGCAGTGCTGCGATTTCCAGAATTGAGGTGACTCTTGACTTCTCTGATTACGGTGGGGGAGGCGGAGATTTTGTTGTTCCTGCCACCTCAACGCCAGCCTCCGGCGGAGCGAGCCAAACAGGTGGTACTCAGCCAACTCCTAGTCAAGCAGCTACCATGACTGCTGAACAGTTGCGCGATACTCAGAGAAAATCCGACCTCTCCAATATCGCCAAAGCGCTTGAGAGCTACTTCGCTGCTTTTGGAAAATATCCGATCACTACAAAGACGGAAAAAATCTCACAAACAACGGGGATACTTTATAGCACTCTTGTGCCGAGCTACATAACGACTCTACCTATTGACCCGCTTGATCCAAAATACTATTATGGATATGAATCAAATGGCACGCAGTATTCTTTATCTGCAGTTCTTGAAGATAAAACTGATCCCGATGGCAAAACAGTTGGTAGCAGCTATTTATATTTTCTCAAAAACCAATAATATAACTATTGAAGGAGCAATATGACTGCATTATGGATAGTAATAATAGTTGCCGTTATACTGGCAATTACTATCGCTGCAATCTTTAACCGTCTAGTTTCCTTAAA
Organism: uncultured Candidatus Saccharibacteria bacterium; assembly: GCA_964531145.1. GTDB lineage: Bacteria > Patescibacteriota > UBA1384 > XYA2-FULL-43-10 > CAINNR01 > CAZHFJ01. The sequence goes on from CAZHFJ010000021.1 coordinate 9,080, forward strand.
GAATCGGACGCAGGAGGCCTGGAGCGATATTGATGTGCAGCTAAAAAGACGGCACGATCTCATCCCGAATCTTGTCGAGACCGTCAAAGGTTATGCAAAACATGAAAAAGAGATCTTTGAAAAAGTCACCAAAGCCAGAGCTGAAGCAATCTCTTCGAAGAGTGTAGTAGATAAGGCCAAAGCCGAAAATCAGATTACCGAAGCGCTAAAATCAGTTTTTGCGGTGGCGGAAAATTACCCAAATCTTAAAGCTAATGAGAATTTTGTTGAGCTCCAGCGGGAAATCACTGACACCGAAGACAAAATCCAAGCAGCTCGTCGTTTTTACAATGCTAATGTCCGCGACCTTAACATCGCAATCGAAAGTTTCCCATCAAACATCATAGCCGGTATCTTCCGTTATCAAAAGAAAGAGCTTTTTGAACTTGAGGATGTCGAGGAAAAGAAAAATGTTGAAGTAAAGTTT
>CAZHFJ010000022.1:0-1588 GCA_964531145.1 uncultured Candidatus Saccharibacteria bacterium
TTTGACTAAGTCAAAACTTTAATGACGAAACCAGAATGACGAATGACCTGCCTGCCGGCAGGCAGGTGAACAAATATCAAAAGACAATGTCTAATAATTCAACTATTTTATTAGTCATTTGTCATTCGGATTTCTTATTTTTTTAGTCATTTTTAATTCGGATTTAGTCATTTTCTGTTTTATGCGCCCGTAGCTCAGCGGATAGAGCGTCTGGTTGCGGTCCAGAAGGTCGCAGGTTCAATTCCTGCCGGGCGTACCATAGTTAACTCAAAAGTTAAAATTCAAAAATCAAAATTATGGAATTTCAGGATATAAAATTGGCAAACGGCGCCAATTTGTTGTTGGTGCCAAGAAAGGACACGGAAGCAATTACCTTGCTTGTTCAAGTTGGTGTTGGTTCAAGAAATGAATCAGACGAAATTGCCGGGATCAGTCATTTTTTAGAGCACTTATTGTTTGATGGCACCAAAAAAAGACCGACAGCCGAAACAATCTCTCGCGAGCTTGATTCGCTCGGCGCCGAATACAACGCCTATCCACTGGAAGACATTACCGGCTATCACATAAAAGCCGCCAGTGAGCATTTCGAGAAAATCGCTGATATTTTGTCTGATATGCTGATAAACAGCAATTTTGAAGAGAAAGAGATTGAGAAGGAGAGGCGGGTAATAATCGAAGAGATTAAAATGCGCGAGGACATTCCGGTAAGTCATGTGCATAATATTTTTGCCGAAGGCATTTACGCCGGCACAACACTCGGTCGCAGAATTGGCGGCTTTATCAAAACAATAGAATCAATAGACAAAGAAAAATTGCTTGATTATAAAAACAAACACTATCTGGCGAGAAATTTCCGGATTTGCGTTTGCGGCAACTATTCGGAGCTTGGCGAGAATTCGGTAATCAAAATTATTGAAAGGAAATTTTCCTCGCTGAAAGCCAAAAATCTTCCAATCGCCCCTGATTTAACTGGCCTGCAGCCAAAAAAAATTAATTTCCTGGAAAAGAAATCAAATCAGGCAAATCTTATCGTTGGCTTTCTCGGGCCGAAATATGATTCGAAAGATCGACTAATCGTAGCGCTTCTATCAATAATTCTTGGCGGCAATATGAGCTCAAGAATGTTTCAGGAAATTCGGGAAAAGCAGGGGTTGGCTTACGATGTTAGAAGTTATTTTGAAAATTTCGCCGATATCGGTGCAATTTACACTCAAGCTGGTGTGGCGATTGGGAAAACCGCCAAAGCGCTAAAATCGATTACCCGGCAATACGAAAAAGTCAAAATTGATTTAAGTGAGGAGGAACTTCAGAGGGCAAAATCGTATCTGGTCGGCCAGGCAAAGATTGGACTCGAGGATTCCTACGAGCTGGCGGAATTTTTTATCAAACAAAGGCGTTATATTGAGAAAGTCCTGACGCCGGCAGAACTATTTGCCAAAATCAGCAAAGTAACCCGACCGGAGATTATAGCGACGGCAAATAAATATCTGGATTTTGGGAAAATGTCGATTGCGGCAATCGGGCCGGAAAGTGTTCGGGAGGATATCGAGAAAAATTATCAAATCTAAAAAGGAAAGGTAAAAGATGG
>CAZHFJ010000022.1:1688-9533 GCA_964531145.1 uncultured Candidatus Saccharibacteria bacterium
AGGAAGAAATTTTTGAATATCGTCGTGCTGACGAGAGTGTGATGTTTAACCCTGAAGGCTGAACAGAATGACGAAACCAGAATGTCGAAGAAAGTCAATTTGAGCATTTGACCATTTAATAATTTTTTCGTCATTCGGATTTCGGATTTAGTCATTTTCATCAGTGTCAATTCGGTGTAATCGTCTGTGTAATTACTTCTTTGAAATTATGTCTTACATTTTGACACTTCTAATTACCTTCATCCTCTCGGTTGTGCTGACCGGAGTTGTTCGCAGTTTTGCTCTCTCTCGCGGTCTGGTTTTCGCACCGCGTGCCCGTGACAGCCACAAGAAGCCATTGCCGCGAATCGGCGGAGTGGCGATATTCACATCGTTTTTGCTAGTATCTTTGATTTATTTCGCCGCTATTGCACCTGGCGCTGAAATTGCCCAGGGACATTGGTTCGGATTGGATAAGAAAATTGTTGGTATCTGGCTGGCATCGTTGGTGGTTGTAACTGTAATGTTAATTGATGACTTGAAGGGACTTTCGGCTTTAGTTAAGCTCTTTTTCCAGTTAATTGCTGTTGGCGTGATCATTGCTTCTGGCATCGGCATTGATTTTCTTTCAAATCCATTTGGCCCAGCAATAAATTTAAATAGTGTTTATATCCCCGTTAATTTATTTGGCACCACATATCACTTTTCGCTCTGGTCTGACCTTTTGACAGCGGTTTGGCTGATCGGGATGATGAATGTTGTTAATTTTATTGACGGCGTTGACGGCTTGGCAGCCGGAATTTCAGCAATCGCGGCAGTTGTTTTGTTTTTTCTTAGTCTCGGCGTCGGACAGCCGGCAGTTGCGATAATCTCGATAATTTTGGCTGCTGCGACCCTTGGCTTTCTGCTTTGGAATTTCTATCCGGCGAAGATTTTTATGGGCGACTGCGGCAGCATGTTTCTAGGATTAATGCTGGGAGTTCTGCCGCTTATTTCTGGTGGGAAATTGGCGACAGCGTTTTTGGTTTTGGGTTTTGCAATTGTTGATGGCCTAATTGTTGCCGCTGTCAGGCTCTTACGCGGCAAAAATCCCCTCACTACTCCGGATAAGACCCATTTACACCATCGTTTTTTGGCAGCCGGTTTTACCGTCCCACAAGCAGTGCTTTCGATGTATCTAATCGCCGCGCTTTTCGGCTGGGTGGCTTTGCGGACGACAACGCTGAACAAAATCATCGCCTCAACAATTTTAGTTATTTTGGTCGCAGTTCTAATATTAGTATTAAATTTTATCAAGAAGAGACGGCAAAATGTTTGAAGATCGAAGCAAAAAATGGGTTAGAATCGTCTTTATAATTCTTGTTATCTTGATGCTGATATTCACTATCCTGCCGTTTTTGGGGAGTATTTGATAATTTTGCGCTATAATTGATTTATGGACGATTCAAGTTTCACTTTTAAAGGTCAGCGCGCCAATGAGGTTGTGAAACGCGTTATTCGCCGTCATCCAATTGTTTTCTTTTGGCCGCTTTTACAAACGACGCTGGCGTTGGCGATCGCCGTTGTGGTCTTTGTCTATTTTGATTTTGGCCTGGTTTTTTATATAATCGGCGGCGCAGCAGCATTATTTAGCTTCGGCGTCATTTTTAAGGCTAATTTTCTCTATCAAAACAGCTTTTGCCTGATTACTAATCAACGAGTAATTAATGTTGACCAGCGGAGTTTTTTTGATCGCCAAATTACCGAAACCGACTATTCAAAAATTCAAGATGTTACGAATGCTACAGTCGGAATTATCGGCACGACATTTAATATCGGTGAGATTGTTATCCAAACCGCCGGCACCCAAAATCAGCTAATTATCAAGAAAATCCCCGACCCCTACCAAATCCAGCAAGAGATAACAAAAAATATTCAAAGAAGCTGAAGAAACGAGCCGATCACATTATTCTTTCGACTTATTGCTGCAGGATGTTTTCATTCCCAACAATCTCTTTCAATTTTCTTCTAACCACTGGACTCGAGTCAACGCGTGACTTAGTGCGCATCTCCTTATAACCCTGACTGCCGTCAGGCAAGTCTTCGCCATTTTTAGGAACGCGAACTATTACAGGATTTTTGCCGGGATGAGTAGTTAGTACTTCTTTTATCTCCGTCAGAATCGTCGAATCAGCGTTCTTGGGGATTGTTATTACCAAAATCTCTTCAAGTTGTGGGGGATGGGTGGTTAATTTAGTCTCATTTCTCGATCTGGGGGCGCCCTTGCCGTTAAAGCCGCTAGACCCATTCTTTCTATTTGGTCGTTTTTGGAACTCTCGTATCGTCTTGTCCTTTTCAATCGGGTAAACTGCTTCGGCTAGAATTTTTAGCTCGCCATCCTTATTGCTAACAAAGCCATCAACAACAATAACTTTGTCGATAATATACAAGCTTGGGTCGAGGGCTAAAACCTTGGGGAAAATCAGTACTTCTAGATTTTTAGTCTGATCCTCAACTTTGATGAAAGCCATTCGCTGGTTATTTTTGCGGGTAAGAATTTCCTGGACGCCGGTGATAATTCCAGCAACTCTCAAAAATTCCCCTTCATGCTCCTCGGTAATCTCAGCCAGCTTTTTAAGCTGATATGGCGCAAGTTGCGGAATAATGTCAGACATTGGATGCTCAGAAACGTACATGCCCAAGAACTCCCGCTCCCAAGCTAGGCGCTGCTTCTTGTCAGCTGGAGGTACGTCCTCAAGATCGATTTTAGCAATTTCCTTTCCACCTTCTTCAGCAAAAAGAGAGACCTGGCCGGAGTTTTTGTTCTTTTGAAAGCTGGTCCCCGCGGTCAAAATCTTTTCCAGATTGGCCAGAACTTGATTCCGCTCGGCAATATCATCTAACGCTCCAGCCATCGCTAGAGATTCTAGAGTTTTTTTGTTGATCACTTTACCATCAAGTCGAGTGACGAAGTTTTCCAGATTGGCAAATTTGCCGTTCTTTTTGCGCTCTTCAACAATCATCTCTGCCACACCAGCACCGACATTTTTAATTGCAGAAAGCCCAAAACGAACGTTTCCATTCTCTCTGACAACGCCAAAGTCTTCAAAAGATTCATTGGCAGCTGGTGGCAACACTGAAATTCCCATCCTCTTGCATTCATCAATACAGATTGCCAACTTGTCTAAATCATTTTGTTCTGAGGTCATTAGTGCAGCCATAAATTCGGAGGGGAAGTGGGCCTTAAGATAGGCGGTTTGGTATGCAATCATTGCATAGCAGGCGGAGTGGGCTTTATTAAAAGCGTATTGGGCAAAATCCTGCAACGAAGTATATAAACTTTCGGCGATCTTTTTTGAAACACCGTTTTTCACCGCGCCGGCGATAAATTCTTTACCGACTTTTTTCATCAGTTCGGGAATCTTCTTGCCCATCGCTTTGCGCAAAGTATCAGCTTGGCCGCCGCTAAAACCGGCCATATCTTTAGCGATTTGCATCACTTGTTCCTGATAAACAATAACGCCGTAAGTTTTTTCCAGCGCATGTTTGGCCAGCGGGTGAACGTACTCGATCTCTCTGCGGCCGTGTTTACGGGCGATAAAATCATCAATCCACTGCATCGGGCCGGGCCGATAAAGTGCAACCATGGCGATGATATCTTCAAAAACCGAGGGCTTGAGTTCTTTGAGATAGCGCTGCATGCCGTCCGACTCAAGCTGGAAGACGCCGATCGTATCGCCGCGTGAGAGAAGTTTATATGTTTTTCCGTCATCGAGGGGAATATTAGTGATGTCGATTTCCTTCTCCTTGGTCTTTCTGATGATTCGCAGCGCATTCTGGATAATCGTCAGGTTTGAGAGGCCCAGAAAGTCCATTTTCATCAGTCCCAGATCCTCAATCGGCCCCATCGAATATTGGGTTACAGTCGAAATGTCACCTTTGGCCGCTTTTTGAATCGGCAAATATTCAATCAATTTATCCTTTGTGATAACCACGCCAGCTGCGTGAGTCGAGGCGTGACGGGCTACGCCCTCTAATTTTCTAGCGATATCAATCAGTTTTTTTGCCCTTGGATCAGCGCTCACGAGGGTTTTGAATTCCGGAATTTCCTCGAAAGTTTGATTGAGCGTCCGACCAAAGGGAATCATCTTGGCAATTACATCAACTTCAGAGTAGCTCATGCCGAGTACTCGGCCAACATCACGTACCGCCATTCTCGCCGCCATGGTGCCAAAGGTGATAATTTGCGAAACATGATCGGCGCTGTATTTCCTAACGACATACTCAATAACTTCGCCGCGCCGGGAGTCGGCAAAATCCATATCAATATCCGGCATGGAAATGCGGTCGGGATTTAAAAAACGCTCAAACAAAAGGTCATATCTGATCGGATCAAGCTCGGTGATGTTTAAGGCGTAAGATACTATTGAACCGACAGCCGAGCCGCGTCCTGGCCCGACAGCAATTTTCTGGGATTTCGCCCAGTTAACAAAGTCAGCAACGATTAAAAAGTATCCTTGGTAGCCCATCTTTTCAATCACCCCAAGCTCATAGGTGTAACGATCCCAAACTTCTTGGGGAAGATACAAATCGCTGGCTTTGGCCTCTTCACCATTCAACTTCTCAATCTCGACGTCAGTTAGTTTTTTCGAGCCATATATTCGATTCAGGCCTTTGCGACATAGGAGCTTAAAATAACTATCCAAAGTAGATTCTTCTGGAATCGGAAATTCTGGCAAAATCATTCCGCCCAGTTTTAGAGTTAAATTGCACTTATCAACGACTTCAACTGTATTAGTTATTACTTCCGGGTGATCATGAAAATTCTCAAGCATTTTTTCCGTCGAGAGCAGAGAATAATCGTCGCTCATCATTGACAGCCGGTTCGAATCATCAACCATCTTTCCAGTTTGCAAACAGAGAAGTGCGTCTTGGGCATCGGCATCAAGAGAATTTATGTAATGAATGTCATTGGTTGCCACAACCTTCAAGCCAAATTCCTCGGCCAGCCTAAACATCAATTTGTTAGCGCTGTCCTGGTTTGAGAGATTTGGATGGTGCTGAACTTCAAGATAAAAGTCTTCCTTGGGGAAAATTTCTAAATATTCCCTAACCGTTGATTGCCCCTTATCGATACTTTCCAGAGCTTTTGAAGGAATCTCGCCTTTGATGCAGGCAGAGAGAGCAACTAATCCTTCCGCATGTTCTTTGAGCGTCTTTTTATCGACTCGCGGTTTATAGTAATAGCCATCGAGATGGGCGATTGTTGTCAGCTTTATCAGATTCTTATAACCTTTTTCATTTTTAGCCAAAAGGATCAAGTGATACGAATTGGCGTCAACGCGCGGCACTTTGTCGGATAGGGTTCGCGGAGCAATATAGACCTCACAGCCAATGATCGGTTTTATGCCATGACCCACGCACTCTTTATAAAACTCAACTGCGCCGTACATTGCTCCATGGTCGGTAATTGCCAGAGCCGGCTGGCCATCTGCCACTGCTTTTGCTACCAAATCGGGAATCTTGCCCATGCCGTCAAGCATCGAATAATGAGAGTGGGTGTGGAGATGAACAAAGGGAGTATTTTGTTTTGGGTCTTCTGTCATAATGGTAGCGATTATTTTAGTTTTTTCTGCTAAACTGAAAATTAAATAACGAAACCAGAATGACTAATGACCTGCCTGCCGGCAGGCAGGCGAAGAAATATCAAATGACCAAATGTCTAATAATTCAACTATTTTATTAGTCATTTGTCATTCGGACTTCTTAATTTGTTCGTCATTCTTAATTCGGATTTAGACATTTGCGATGGATTACTATTTCATCCTTGGTCGTGAAAATAAAATAAGCCAAAAAGAGATAGAGAGTGTTTTGGCTGGTTTTGGTGTTGGTTTTGGACCAAGTTGTCATTGCAAGACCGAAGGTCGTGGCAATCTATCTGAAAAGATTGCTTTGTCGCAAGCTCCTCGCAATGACCTTGCAATTTCCATTTTAGCTGATGATGTTTTAGAGATCAAACTGAATGCCGATACGAAAAAAGTTGCCGATCTAATAAATATCCTTGGCGGCACAATTAAAATTTTTCAAAAAGTCGCTTCCAATTTAGAAAATATAGACAATGTTCTTGCCGGCAGCCCAAAGGGCAAGATTATTTTGGGAATTTCAAATTACTCTAAATCAAAGATTGATTCCTTCAGGATTGCTCTGAAGATCAAGAAACGACTTAGCAAAAAAAGAAAAGTCAGAGTCATTGCCGGCAAAGATAATGATAGATTATCTAGTGCACAGTCGTTTCAATATAAACTTGATCGCGAAGGGGTTGAACTTGGTCTTTTCGATGGCGGCGTTGGTCGGCTAATTGCCGTCCAAGATATTGATTTTTGGTCGAAAATTGACTACGGCAAGCCGCGCTCGGATGCCCGCTCTGGGATGACGCCACCAAAACTTGCCCGCGCAATGGTGAATATTGCGCTGGGGCAAGCTAGAAGTATGAATCATGAATTAAGAATCATGAACGAATCCCATAATTCAGAATTCAGTATTCATAATTCTTGCCTTGTCGTCGACCCTTTCTGTGGTTCGGGCAATATTTTAATTGAAGGATTGGTGCTTGGTCTTGATGTTATCGGTTCGGATATTTCGGAGAAGGCGGTTTTCGACACAAAAGCCAATCTGGAATGGCTTTTGCATGAATCAGGAATTATGAATCATGAATCATGGACAAAAACCCATAATTCAGAATTCAGTATTCATAATTCAATTTTCCAGGCCGATACTACAAAGTATGATTATGGCAAAATTGATCGCGACTTTATTATTGTCAGCGAGCCGTATTTGGGCCAGCCGCGAAAATCAAAATTAGAACTAGAGGATGAAGAGGATATAGAAGATATAGAGGGGTTGTATTTGGATTTTTTACAGAATTTAAAGCTAACAGCTGATAGCTTGCAACTAAAAGCTATATGTATCATTTTCCCGCTCTACGAACTGAAAAATGGCAAAAAACTTTCGATTTTTGAACATTGTATTGACAAAATCGAAAAAATCGGCTACACTCTTATTTGTCCACCCTTGACATATGGGCGCGATTATCAAATCGTAAAACGAGAAATCGTCCTGCTCAAACTCAAAAGTCAAAAATCAAAAGTCAAAAATCAAACTTCAAAATCAAAAATATTTAGTTAAAAAGTTTTTAGTTTCAGTTTTGAGTTTTGCGTTTTAAGTTTTAATTTTGTTTTGTTATGGCTCACAAAAAAGCCGGTGGTTCGACAAGTTTAGGCCGTGATTCTGTCTCCAAGCGTTTGGGAGTCAAGGTTTTTGGTGGTCAGCAGGTTGTGACTGGAAATATTATCATTCGGCAAAAAGGAACAAAATATCTTGCCGGTGAGAATGTCGGCGTTGGAAATGATTACACTTTATATTCTTTGAAAGATGGCGTTGTAGCTTTTAAGCAGGTTAAAAAAACCACTTTTTCCGGCAAAGGGAAAAGAAAGACCGAAGTTAGCGTCAGATAAATGACGAAATCAGAATGACTAATGACCTGCCTGCCGGCAGGCAGGCGAACAAATATCAAATGACCAAATGTCTAATAATCCAACTATTTTATTAGTCATTCGTCATTCGGACTTCTTAATTTTTTAGTCATTCTTAATTCTGATTTAGTCATTAAGGTAAGGGTTTCAGATAATTGATCGGTTGTTGACTGGTTAATCATCTGCAACCTGTAGAGTTGCGCATCTTGAAAAGGAAGGAGGTTGCCGTTATCTTTCCCCGAAGGGAGGGTAAGATGGCGGAATATAAACCGCCAAAGTGGATCTGCAGTACCTGTGGAAGGATCCACGGCTCAAATGGGCCATGCAAGAGCTGTGGAAATCTCACAGTCGAATC
>CAZHFJ010000023.1:0-9426 GCA_964531145.1 uncultured Candidatus Saccharibacteria bacterium
CCTCGGCGCAGGCGGGTTTCTTGCTCGCCCTGAGCGAAGCCGAGGGGTATCTTGTATCTTGTATCTTGTATCTTGTTTCTTGTAACTTTATAAGAATCAGTGAGAGTTTATACTACAATATCATGATGAAAGAAAAACTAGAAAAAATCCTGGATCGATATAATGAACTCGAGGCACAAATGTCTGCGCCGGATGTTATTTCAAGTCCGGAAAAATTGGCCAAAATCGCTAAGGAAAAAACCGAGATGGAAGCTGATGCAAAAAAAATCAGCCGTTATCTAAGTATCTTAAAGAATATTGAAGAAAATCGAGATATTATCGCTTCCGGCGACGATGAACTGGCAGAAATTGCCCAGTCGGAACTAGCGGAATTGGAAGCAGAAAAATCACAACTGGAAAAAGAGTTGGAACATTTACTGCTGCCAACTGATCCGGCCGATGCCAAAAATGTCATCGTTGAAATTCGGCCGGCGGCCGGCGGTGATGAATCAGAGCTTTTCGCCGCACAGATTTTTCGAATGTATTCTCGTTTTGCTGAGACTCAAGGCTGGAATTTAGCAATTTTATCCTCGCAACCGTCGTCGCTCGGTGGGCTAAAGTATATTGCATTCGAAATTCACGGAGAAAGAGTATATTCGAAAATGAAATATGAATCCGGTGTCCATCGAGTGCAACGGGTGCCGGAAACAGAAAAATCAGGAAGAATTCACACTTCGACAATCACCGTCGCCGTTTTGCCTGAAGCCGAGGAAGCTGATGTTGAAATTAAACCAGAAGATATCCGCATTGATGTCTTTCGTTCCTCTGGCCCAGGCGGACAATCAGTAAATACTACAGATTCCGCGGTTCGCATCACCCACCTGCCAACCGGAATTGTGGTCACCTGCCAAGATGAAAAATCACAACTGAAAAACAAAACTAAGGCAATGTCAATCCTGCGTTCGCGGCTTTTGGCGGCCGAAGATGAACGGCGGCAAAAAGAGCAAGGCGAGACCCGCCGGTCGCAAATCGGCAGCGGGGATCGAAGTGAAAAAATTCGGACTTATAACTTTCCCCAAGATCGGATTACCGATCATCGAATTAATAAAAGTTGGCACGGAATTTCGAAGTTTTTGAATGGTGAAATCGAACCGATAATTTCGGCGCTGATTTCCGAGGATCAAAAATTACAATTGGCATCAACATAATATAGACCGAGGAAGTGGTGAAAGATGGAAGCCGCTGTGACGACAGGTCGGATCAAGACCACCGGACATCACCATAAAGTCACGGATCCAAAGAAGAGATTCAAAAGAATAGCAATCCGGCGGTGTCCATACTGTGATGGTCCATTCCGACCTGGGTGTTGTGATATAACTAAAGCGAAAGAAGTGACCCAAAAGCTGTAAGCTGTCCAGTGAGCCCCGACGCAATGTCAGGGCTCATAAATTCTTAAAAAAATGAATATCGCCAGTTTTTATCAAAAAACAGTTCGGACACTGAAAAAATCCGATATTAAGTCGGCGGAAATTGATGCCCGGATTTTGTTGGAACTCGCCACCGGCGAGTCACGGGAATTTTTAGTGGCACACCCGGAATTTGAGCTATCAAAAAATCAAATTACAAAGCTTCAAAAACTTATCGCTCGGCGGAAAAATCATGAACCGATCGCCTATCTTATCGGAAAAAAAGAATTTTTTGGACTGGATTTTTTTGTTACACCGGATGTTTTAATCCCACGCCCGGAAACAGAAATTTTAGTAGAAGAAACAATTCAATTTATTAAGAATCGATCAACGACCGACGACCAACGCCTAACAATCTTGGATGTTGGTACTGGCTCGGGGAATATAATAATTTCGATTGTCAAAGCTTGCGGCTCGCAGCTAGAAGTTTGTAGCTTTTTTGCTTCGGACATTTCAGAAAAAGCCCTAAAGATTGCGCGAAAGAATGCCAGAAAACATGGCGTTGAAAAATTGATAAAATTTGTCCGATCGGATCTGTTTGACCGAATTGACGGCAGATTCAATATCATAATTGCCAATCTTCCTTATGTCCCAAAACGGAAAACGAATGACGGAAAACGGATGACGGAAGAAATAGATTTCGAACCAAGAAATGCCATTTTTGCTAATGATAACGGCACAATAATTATTAAGAAATTTCTATCCGGTGCAAAAAACCATATTAACGGCGACGGCTTGATTCTGGTTGAAGTTGACCCCCGAAATGCCAGGGAACTTAAAATTTACGCCGGTAAATTATTCAAATCAGTAGAGTTAAAAAAGGATTTTTCTGGTATATATCGAGTGCTAAAAATATTGACTTAAAAATAGATCTATGATATTTTCAAGCTGGAGATCGTCATTTCCTCGTGGCTAATTCCAATACAGAAAGGAGCGAAGGAAAATGGCTATCGCCGTTGTCAAGTTGCTGAAGCCGGCTCACCCAATCATCGTCTTCGATCCATTGCCCGCCAATTGTCCGCATGGGCGGCCAATTGGCGGAAGCGGTGGCTTGCGAACCAGCAAGTGCTGCATGTTCGTCCGTCACCCAAGCGGTCCGGGCTGGGTTAGCCCAGAGGATCGGGCAAGGATCATCGAAAGGATTGAAAGGGAGGGTCCGGAATGGACCAACTAGAAAGAGCCGGCGAGCCGAACCACCGGCTGGCTCGCCCATTCGCGAGCCAGCCAGAATCACAAAAACAATTTCTCTTAATACGAAAAAATCCCCTTCGATTTTACTCAGGGGATTTTTTCGTAAAGTTTCTTTTCGGATTTCGACATTCGGATTTCGGATTTTCCCTTGGTTATTTTATCTCCTGCAAAGTAACCTTGGCGTCCTTCTCCTCGTCCTTATGAAAGATCTTTAGCGTTACCGTATCGCCAACATTATATTTTTGAATCAGTGAAGATAAACTATTGTTCTCATCAATTCGCTCACCGTTAATTCCCAAAATTATATCATTCTCAGCAATGCCGGCTTTATCAGCAGGCGAACCAGAAACAACTGCTACCTGCCCGATACCATTTCCCCGAATGACAAGCACTCCGTAATCATATTTCAAATTATTCGCCTTGGCTAAATCTGGAGTAATCGGCAGGTAACGAATCCCCAGATAAGGCCGGATTATTTTGCCGGTTTTTTTAATCGAATCGATTGCTTTTTTGGCCAAATTTATTGGAATGGCAAAACTGATACCTTGGGCGTTAGAAGCAACTGCAGTGTTTATGCCGACTACCTGACCAACAAGATTAACTAAAGGCCCACCGGAATTGCCCGGGTTAACTGCAGCATCAGTCTGCAAAAGTCCTTGCAAACTTTCTGTATCGCCACCAGATGGGTCAGAGGCTTCGACCTTTCGTTCTTTGGCAGATATTACGCCAACAGTCACTGTATTCTGATATTTACCAAGCGCATTACCAACTGCTACCACCCATTGGCCAACTGTTAGTTGGTCTGAATCTCCAAGTTCGACTACCGGCAGATTTCTGGCGTCAATTTTAACTACCGCAATATCATCGAGCGGATCGAGTGACTGGACTTTGGCATCATAATTTTTACCATCAGCTAAAATCACCGTATAGGTGGCATTGGCGTCAGAGACAACGTGTTTATTAGTAAGAATTAGACCATCACTGGTAATGATAAAGCCGGTGCCGCCACCTTGTTGAGTATAGACATCACCAAAAATATTCTGGACTTGCGACTTTGAAACAACGGAAACCACTGCTGGTGAGACTTTTTTAACCGAATCAATTATGGCGCTCGATTCCTCAATTTTTATTTTTTTCGTTTCAGTTAGAGGAATCGAATAACTATCCCAATTTTTAAATCCGATTTTTTTGGCGATTGCTCCACCATCGCGCGAAAGTACAATTATTGACCCAACTCCGCCAATACAACCAACGAGTAAAGAAATTAGGATAATGAGAAATATTTTCCAAAATCCGCCTGATTGCTTTTTCGGATAATCGACATTTAGTTGCTTCGGTTCCTCATAAGTAATTTTTGGCATCGTTTCTCCTAAAATAGTGGAATATAAACTCTCACTGATCTTCTTTCACAGATCGCCACAGATTTTTTCCCAATTTATCAGTGTTTATCAGTGACAATAGATCCCTGCCTGACGGCAGGCAGGTGTGGGGGTTTTTACTTCCTTATTTTTTGTTTATTAATTTTTTTGCTTCGATTTTATTACCTTCAACTTCGCGCGAAATCACCTGCCAGCCATCTTTATCAAGTTTTGCGTTTGGGAAAATGTGAATATTGCCTTCTTCATCAACAAGACGAATTTTCCGAATATCAATACTATGGATAACCCCTTCAACGCCACCGACTTTAATCTTATATCCAATTTCGAAATCATGATCACGGGCAAGAAATACTCCAGAAATTATATCAGATGCTAGCCCTGATGCTCCAGTAGCTAATGCCAGAGCCAGGACTGCCAGCGAACCGGAGATTGTAACTGCCAGACTACCCATACCTAATTCTCTGGCAATTTCCGCAAATAATATTACCCACATCACAATTAACGCAAGCGAGACAATAACACCGAACAAGGCCCGGGGAAGGCGCGACAATTTTAATGCTCGATTTAAGATAAAAATTAAAATTTGGATGATAAGATAGCCAACAATCAAAGTCAAAATCACCGCTGGAATTTTCGGAATAAAATTAACCACTGGCCGCCAAAAAGACTCAATTACACTAAGAATCGTATCCATTTAGACGCTCCTTTAGTAACTTATTTAAAATTTGTGGGTTAGCTTTCCCCCCGGTTTTTTTCATAACCTCTCCGACAAAAAAGCCCAGAACTTGAGTTTTGCCAGCATGATATTTCTCAACCAGTTCTGGATTTTCTCTTATTACATTGGCAATGACTGACCCTAGCTCTCCCGATTCGCTAACTTGTTCAAGCCCCTTTTCTTTTATTATATCAGTTGCTTTTTTGCCGCTTCGCACCATCTCCGCAAAGACTTCCTTTGCCATGGTTTTACTAATTATCCCTTCACCAACCAAATTTAAGAGATCAGCAAGAGAAGTAACTGGTACTTTTTTCTTATATTCCTCATAGGAAATTTTGTGATCAGCAATTGCTTTATTAACTTCTTCGGAAACAAAAACCGCTAATTCTTTTTTTAGTTCCTCCGCTGATTCAAGATATTCGGCAATATGTGGATGTCTGACAATTCTTTCAGCTACATCTTCACGAATTCCAAGTGATATGTAACGTGCTTTTTTCGTTTTTGGCAATTCAACAATTTGGTTTTTGATTTTGGCAATCTCAGAAGCGCTAAAAGAGATTGGCGGAATATCTGGCTCTGGAAAGTAGCGGTAATCTGCCGCTTCTTCTTTTCGGCGCTGTTCGAAGGTGATACCTTTTTCCGAATCAAAACCACGAGTAATTTTTGTCGGCTCCTCCGGCCAATTTTCAAACTCTTGGCGCAATCTTCGCTCTTCGAATACTAACGCCTGCTCGACAAATTTAAACGAATTAAGATTTTTTATCTCAACGATTGGTGACATTTTCATATTTGGACTTTTTTCGTCATTCGTCATTCGGATTTCGTCATTCGTTGCGACGCTAATATTAGCGTCGCAACGGAGCTGTCCTTTTTCCATATCAGCATCTGAAACTTTAAGATATCGAGAAGTCAACTGCAATTCCTCCATAAATTTCCGCGCCTGCGCTGGTGAGGTAATATCCGGCTCAGTGACGACTTCCATTAACGGAGTGCCGGCACGATTTAAATCGACTAATGAATAATCGGCGCCTTTCGGATGCGTAAGTTTGCCGGCGTCTTCTTCAAGGTGGATTCGATTCAAACGGATCTTATGACCATCAACTTCAACTTCTCCGCCACAGCATAACGGTTTGTCGTATTGAGAAATTTGAAAACCTTTTGGCAAGTCTGGATAAAAATAGTGTTTGCGGTCAAATTTTGACTCAGGCGTAATCGAACAGCCTAGAGCCAAGCCAGTTTTGACTGTCCACTCGACCGCTTGACGATTCGTTACCGGTAACGTTCCTGGCATCCCTAAGCAAACTGGACAAATTAAAGTGTTTGGTTCAGCGCCATCGGCATTATTATCACAAGAGCAAAACATTTTGCTCTTAGTTTTCAACTGAATATGGATTTCCAATCCAATTGTGGTCTTGAAATCCGCCATATTAAATACTCCTCAGGCATACTAGAAATAGATTTATTGCATTTTTCAAAGTCTGGTTTGAAATTGCGGCATTGTCTTCGTGAGCAATTTGATTTCTAACCTTATGGGCCTGCCAAATATTATTATACACCGCGGGAGTGGTGAATTTTTCCGCTGATCGCAACCTGTCAGCAAAAGTCTCGCCGTGATAATTTCTTTTTTTCAAGACAAAATCAACTAACTTATCAGCCTCAAAGACCGCGTGTCGTAACTCTAAATGATTCTCTGACTTGAGATAACTTTCGATTTCCTGTCGTTTTAAAATGATATATTTCTTATCCTCTAGATTAAGTTGTTTTTTTCGTCTCAATCCCTTAAACGGCAAAGTTATGAGCCACCAAATTCCGCGGAAAAAACCGATGACAATTTTTTGCTCGATTGTTTCTTTATTTCTCTTGCTCATTCTTCTGCACTCCATAACGGTTGGCGGTGATCTTCTTTCTCTGCTTCAGCAATCCTATGAATCGAATTCGTCCAGCCGGCGGGCAAATCTGGTAGTTTATGTGCCAGCAGATCTTCGATTGTCAAAATCTGAATCTTCGGATATTCTTTCGGTACTGGCCCAAACTTTGCCTCAAAATGTCCGGCGGCAATCGCTTCTGCAACCATCGACTTTGTCGGCTGATCCAGCGTGATAAAAATTCCAGCAGCGGCTTTTTCTCGTTCCAGATCACCTTTTAATGTTGCGATGTCATTTCTTTTAACACCGCCGCTTTTAACCTGCGCGATCGCCGTTCCAACTTTTTCCTCACCATTGTTTAATTCCATATAAAAATTAATTATCCCATCAATGCCTTTATCGGCGCCGCGCATATTTTCTTTGGTTTTATTCTGCGCCGGAATCGCGTTGACAAAACCCAATGCCCAATATTCAAATTCAAAACGATTTTTCTCCGCTAGCTTTCTAGCTCCGGCTAAATCTTTCGGCAAACCATCAATTTTAATTTTCAGATTCCGTTCTGGAAATTTCTTTTCCAGGCGGGATTTTATTAAAGTGATCGCCAAAGTTGTGATGTCAATACCGATCCATTTTCGTTTTAGTTTTTCCGCTACGGCAACCGTTGTCCCGCAACCGCAAAACGGATCTAAAACCCAATCGCCTTCATTAGAACTGGCTTTAATAATTCTTTCCAAAAGTGCTTCTGGTTTTTGGGTCGGATAACCAAGGCGCTCTTTCGCTGAAGGTGCAATTGGTTGTATTTGCCACCAGTCATCAGGTTGTTTGCCAAGTGGGTTCAAAGTTTGTGTTCCGAAATCTTTACCTTCTCTAATATTGCCAATATGATGCTTAAATCTTTCTTTTGTTGCTTCGGCATATTCTTCTCTAATGTCGTCTAAATTAAAGATGTAATCGTTAGTTTTTGAATATCGCAAAATAATATCGTGTCTTTTCCCAAAATCAGTTTTAGGATATCCAGCGCCTCTATAACACCAAACAATTTCATTTCTGAAATTTTGCGCGCCAAAAATCGCGTCCATTACCATTTTTAGGTAGTGACTAGCCGAAGGATCACAATGCAGATAAACACTCCCTGTTGGTTTCAAAACTCGTCGAAGTTCAATTAGCCGAATTGTCATCATTGTCAAATAAGCCAAAACATCATTTTTGCCAACCATTTTCTCAAGCGCTAGCATTAAATCGGAAATTTTTTGATTAATTTTTGTCTTTGATGATTTGACTCCAACCAATTCTTCAAAAATATGCTGAGCTTCGTGAGTCCAGTGCCAAGAATCTTCAAACGCTTGAACTTGCGCCGGACTGTCAATTAAACCTTCCCTATAAAGAATGTTGTAGTTTCGATTGGAATTAAACGGCGGATCGAGATAAACTAAATCAATACAACCATCGGGAATTTTATCCCGCAAAATCTCTAAATTATCGCCGAAAAACAATGTCCTGTTCTCTAAATTTTCCATATTACTCCATTTTACTATTTTTACCACTTGACACCACTATTTACCTTGTGCTACCATAAAAGTGCAGATAGTTGCAGAATTATCTGTTATCAACGGCAGAATCCCGCTTCGGCGGGGTTTTTTGCTTCTTGGTTTCAATTTTCAAAATTTCATGTCTAAAGTTGGCAATGTCAAAATAATAATTGCTAGCGGCAGGCAATTCTTTTGCCACATGACCAGAACGTGAAAAAACTATTGTGATCTTGCCATTACTTCTCAAATAATTTAAGAGGTACTTGAAATCACTGTCTCCAGAAAACAATACGATAGTCTGGAACTTCTCCATTTCGGAAACTGAATCAGTGGCAATCTCGACATCAAAGTTAGCTTTTCTGTGCGGCTTCTCTTCAGTGTGATCATCATATTTTTTCAATGATTTCGTTTGTAGCTCATAGCCCTGTTTCTTTAGAAAAGCTAAAAAATTATCATGTCCAATATTGTCAAACTTTGCTGAATAAAAAGTGATTTTTTTAAGTTTTGTTTGCTCTTCAAAAAATTTCTTTAATTTCCTGTAGTCGACTTTCCAACAAAGACTTTCGCCTTTTTTGTTCTTTAATTTTTCATCAATATCTTCTTTCATGACTCTCATATCCTGAACCGACCTTTCCAAATTTGCGGCATCAATAAAAATGCAAGTTTTGCCCCTCGTTGCCTTTTTAAATTTTCCGGTATAATCAATCATAATTATTTTATGATAACTTGCTTAAGATAAACTGAAGAAATTGGTTTTTCGTTTTCATCAACCGGTGTTGCGGCAATTTTCTCAACTGTATCCATACCCTCAACAACCTGGCCGAATGAAGTATATTTGCCATTTAGATATTCTTGTGCATCGGCTGTAGTGATGAAAAACTGGCTATCATTGGTATTCGGGCCGGAATTTGCCATGCCAATAATTCCAGCAGTAAAATTCAGATCTGATATTTCATCATCAATTTGTCGGCCAGCGCCACCAGTCCCGGTTCCGGTTGGATCGCCACTCTGAATAACAAATTGTTTAACTATCCGATGCCAAAGCATATCTTTGTAAAATCCTGAACGCGCTAAATCGATGAAATTATCAACAGTTTTTGGCGCTTTATCGGCACGAAGTTCGATCTTGATGTTACCTTCTGAAGTCTCCAGTATCGCATACCGTCCGTGTGGAATATACTTTTGATAGATAAATGGATAAGCAATGATTGCCACAAAACAGATTATATAAATGTAGAGCGCCGGCGAGCGGAAAAACTTTCCAACATCAAAGTAATTTGCCTTGCTTTTGATTTCTTCCCG